>CAZPWU010000022.1:0-11492 GCA_964590325.1 uncultured Anaerolineaceae bacterium
CAAGTCGGTGACTTTACCACCGGCTTCCTCGACGACCAACGACCCGGCAGCCTGGTCCCATATTTTTTCACGGTAATCCGGCTTCGTCGGTGACAGCAACCGCGCGATCACATCCCCTTTTCCAGCAGCCAGGATGGCGAACTTGGCCTGGCTGTCCATCAGGACCGGCTCGGAGCGTATCCCAAGCCGTTCGACCAGATGATCGAGCTGCCGAACATTGGTATGGTCTGCCTCAAATGAACGCAACAGACGAGCCCGGACCGGGTCACTCCGGCTGGAGACGGTGAGGCGGTCATACTCGAGCGGCGCGGAGAGCGAGGTTGTCCAGGTCCCCTGGCCACGGGCGGCGATCACCAGCGAACCGGGACCGTCGAGGTCAGAGCGATAGCCATCGCTCAGGTTAGGGCAACCCAGCACACCGAGCTGCACCTGCCCGTCGATGATTAAAGCCAAGGCCACCGCGTATTGACCGCCACGCAGGTAACCCTTGGTCCCGTCGATGGGGTCCAGCGCCCAAAAGCGATGGGCAGGCTCACCCTTACCGCGGTCGATCCAGCAGCACACAGACCCCGGATCGGCCTCAGGGATGAAACGTACTACAAATTGGGTCACGCGCGCCAGGATGTCGGTGTTTGCAGGCTGGCGCAGCGTGGCTGCATCTTCTTCGGCTACCAGTGGGTCATCCGGCAACGCTTTCGAGAGCAAATACCCGATCAGGGCCTGAGAAGCGAAATCCGCTACGGTGACCGGTGAGCGGTCATCTTTGGTCATGGTCGCTAAGACCATCTCAGCCTGCACCTGCCGCACCAGGAGCGAAGCCTGGCGCACGGCGGTCAGGGCAAACTTTGTTTCAGGAGTATGGAGGTTAAACATGCGGTCTTTCCTGCGAGGCAGATGGTATTTTCATAGGTACCCCACTCAGATCGTAAGCCATTGCACCCGTCACCCTCACCGGCAGGAGATCACCCACGGGCATCTCGCCTTCAACAATGACCATGCCGTCAATTTCAGGCGCGTCACGATAGGAACGTCCCAGGGAAATACCATCACCCTGTCCTTCAACCAACACCTCTAAGGTCCTGCCGATCAGGGCCTGGTTGCGTTCCAAAGAGATACCCTGCTGTAAGGTCATCAGCCGGTCGTAGCGTTCCTGTTTGACCTCGGGCGGAATCGGGTCACCCAGCGGCTCGCTGGCTGTCCCCGGCTCAAATGAAAACTGGAATGCGCCCACCTTGTCAAAACGGATGTCCTGTACAAAATCGAGCAGCGCCTGGAATTCCTGCTCAGTTTCACCGGGAAAACCGACGATAAACGTAGTCCGCAGGGCCAGGTCAGGCATAGCTGCACGCATTTTTTCCAGGGTGCGGTAGACCCAATCGACATTCGCCGGGCGGCGCATCCGGCGCAAAGTTTTGGGATGGGCGTGCTGCAAAGGGATATCCAGGTAATGCACGATTTGCGGATAGGTTGTCATGACCTCGATCAGGCGGTCAGTGACATAACCCGGATAGGCATACATGATGCGCTGCCAGTCCACCTCGGGGACGGCTACGACCATTTGCTCAAGCAACTGGGCCAGGCCGTCTTTCAAGCCCAGGTCATGACCATAATCCGTAGTGTCCTGGGCGATCAAGATAATTTCGCGCACCCCCCGATCGCGCAAGGTGCATGCTTCGCTGAGGATGACCCCCATCGGACGGCTGACGGCAGTGCCCTTGATAAGCGGTATCGCACAGAAAGCACAGGGGCGACGGCAGCCATCGGCTATCTTGAGGTAAGCGCTGCTCCCCTGTATTGCGGCGCGCAAGACACTGCCCTCATCCCGGCCCACCGTCGGGGCTTCAGGGAGGTGGTAGAGCGGTGCAGGGTGATGCCCGTTGCGCAGACCCTCCACCACCTCCAGGATATCCATCCAGCGGCGTGTCCCCAGGATGCCATCGATGCCCGGCACCTGACTGGTGACTTCAGCGCCATAGCGCTGGGTCAGGCAGCCAGCTGCGATCAAAACCTGACCTTTGCGTTTTTCCGCCGCCAACTCGCGGAGCACCTGGAGCGATTCCTCCTTTGCCGGACCGATAAAGCCGCACGTATTCACGATCAAGACCCTGGCTTTGGCAGGATCATCCGTCTTTTGATAACCAGAACCCAGGAGGAGTTGGGACATTGACTCCGAGTCAACTGTGTTCTTCGCACATCCCAACGAAACGAGATGAAATGTCTTATCCACTAAGATTTACTCCATACCGTTAAGAAAAAATGATACCTCGATCATCCACATCTTAAGGGATTGGTGTCACGGTACCTTGCGGAGTGCTTCCCGGCGTCCCTGTGGTAATCGGGATGGCCTGAGGCGTGGGCGTGCCAGTGGGTGCCGCCGTCGCCGCCGGGGTTTGGACACCCTGCAGCGTGAAAATGATGTCAGCCACTTCACCGAATGCCCCGATTGAACCCAGGTCCGTTTGATTATGGAAAATCTGCAGGGCTGCGGCGTTCCCGGTCAGGATTTCAACCCGTTCATTCCCAGAGAAAGGATAAGCGCTCCCTGGCAAGACCCGCCCTTCGTAAACCACTTTACCGTCGACCATTACCCGCATATAGGCCCGCTCATGGACTACGATATAAACCTGGATTGCCGCGTTGCCGAAGGCCGGCAGTGTGATCTCCGCCGTCGGCTGGACCACAGAGGCATTCCCTTCCACAGTCGATACCGTCGACGTGGGAGGCTCGGATGATTGCAGTGTGGGAGAGGGGCTGGTCTTCGTTTGAGCTGCCAGGACCTCGGCAATGGGTGGAGCCGTAAGGGTCGGCTTCTGGGCAGAGCGCATGTCCATAATGCGGATCGCACCCCAGGCGATGAAAGCGAGTAAAAACACAGTCAGAATCCCACCAATGACCAGGTCGATTGACAGCAGCCGTTTAAGTGCAGATGGTCGAGCCGTCAGCGACCTAGCGGTAACTGTCCGCGGCCGAGGGCGGGTATCCTGCTTAGATGCCAGGCGGGACTGGAGCCCCTCCGCAAAACGTAAGAGCAAGGCATCCGCGTCAAGGCCCAAAAAATCAGCATAATTACTGAGCATGCCCCGCCCTTGCACCGGGGACGGCAGGCTGTCCAGTAAGCCTGCCTCCAAGGCCTGTAGGTAATGGATACGCAAATGCGTGTGTTGTTCAACATCCTCTAATGAAAGCCCCAACAGTTCTCGCTGCGTTTGCAGCTTTTGACCGATCTCTACGAAGATAGCACTGCCCGGTTCTGCATAGCTTGCCCGTATAACTGGGGATATCTGCACCGCAGACGCTGCCTGATTTGCAGGCGCCTCCTCCCCCACGGCAGGGCGGGTGGAAACCCCATTTGGAGGCTGCTCCGCCAGAGAAGTTTTTCCGTCCAGAGCAGCCAGCAGAGGATCGACATCCATGTTCAAATACTGGGCATAGGTACGCAGGAAACCGCGCGCCTGAGTTGGGGAGGGGAAAACGCTGAAATCATCGGCTTCCATCGCTTCCAGGTAGCGAAAACGGATGCGCGTGGACTGAGCCGCACGCTCCAGGCTTAATGAGCGCGCTTCGCGTACCTGGCGAAGTTGTTGGCCGATAGAGGCGGTCATTACGTAGATATTATAAAGCACAAAACACCGACCCGTCAGCATGATGTCTGTACACGGGTCGGCAGTCCGGCAGAGAAAACCTTCTCACTCAGCGGTTTCTTCCTGGGGCGTTTCGCTGACAGACTCGACCGCTGCTGGGGCTTCCGCTTCGAGTGCGGCTTCAGGCACCGTAGCAACCTCGGGTTTCAACGCGGCTTCGGCGCCTGGGGCGGGTGCTGCCTCACCCTCTCGATGGACAATGACGGTGATATCAGGGACCAGGTCTACCGTGAGCCGGATGCGGACTTTATACTCACCCAGGGCGCGCAAGGGTTGGACGTCCACCTGGCGGCGGTTGATCTCCACACCCGTCTTCTTATTCAGCGCTTCAGCAATAATCTGGGTGGAGACAGAGCCGTACAGCTTGCCCGTCTCGCTCGCTTTTGCCGGGAAGGTAAGCACCACGCCGTCCAGGCGCTTGGCGATGACGTCCATTTCCTTGTTCAGGATCTGGCGCTGGACGGTCGCCTGTTCACGGATCCTCTCAGCCTGTTTGAGAGCACCGGGGGTAGCTAAAGTTGCCAGACCTTGCGGGAGCAGATAGTTGCGACCGTAGCCATCGGCAACCTTTTTGACATCACCGGCACGGCCCAGTTTATAGACATCTTTCAGAAGCAGTACTTTCATTTCTCAAGCCCTTTCGATTTGTATAAATTAGCCCGGGCGAAGGGTACAACGCCGGGCAGGCGGATTTTACCAGAAAAGAGCAAAAAGGGGAATATTGTTTTATAATCCTCTCATGCCCGATCGAGAGCGTTCTTTGCGCGCTGAAGCTGTGGTCCTGCGCCACAGTGATTATGGGGAAGCGGATCGACTGCTGTGGCTGTACACACGCGAGCTGGGGAAGGTGCGCGCCATTGCCAAAGGCGTGCGCAAGCCGCGCTCCCGCAAAGCCGGGCACCTGGAGCCGTTCACACGGGTCAGCCTGCTCATGGCGCGCGGCCGGGACTTGTTCATTGTGACCCAGGCTGAGACGGCGGACGCGCATCTTCCACTGCGGGAGGACCTGGTGCGTATGGGCTATGCCTCTTATGTGGTAGAGCTGCTGGACCGGTTTACCTACGAAGAAGGGGAAAACCGTACGCTTTACCGTCTCCTGGCAGACACCCTGGCGCGCCTGAGCTCAGAGGCCGAGCCTGCCTTCGCGGTGCGCTACTACGAAGTACGCCTGCTGGACTTGATCGGCTACCGCCCTCAGCTTTTCAACTGTGTCAAATGCGGCAACGAGATCCGCCCTGAAGACCAGTATTTTTCAGCCGCTCAGGGGGGGATCCTCTGCCCGAACTGCGGCGCAGGAGATACTGGTGTGCGGCCTATATCGATGCTGGCGCTCAAGAACCTGCGGCACTACCAGCGCAGCAGCTACGCCGACGCCAAGCGCGCCCCTCTGACCCCCTCTCTGAATGGGGAAATGGAGCTCATCGCGCAATACTATCTTACCTATCTATTGGAACGTGGTCTGAATACGCCGGCATTTTTACGGCGGGTCAGGGCAGACGCACAGGGGCAAAAGAGGCCTTAACGGAGACGGGCGACCTCATCCTTATCGAAGACGACCTCTTCTTTGCCGGTCAGCTTTTCCTGGACCTTAGAGACGATCAAATCTAAATGGGTGGAGTGAGCCACGTAATCCAGGTCATCGGCGGGCACGGTCAAGACCGGGCAGAGGCCGAAATTGTTGATCCAATCCTCGTACAAATCGTTGAGCTGGGTCAAATACTGGGGAGTGATCTGCCGTTCGTAGTCTCGCCCTCGGTAGCTGATGCGGCCCACCAGGGTTGCCACTGAAGCTCTTAAGTAGACGACCAGGTCGGGGGGCGGAAGAAACTCGGTCAGCACCTCGTACAATTCACAATAGGTATGGAAATCACGCTCACCCATGAAGCCCTGGCGATAAAGGTTGCGGGCGAAGACCTCGGCGTCTTCATAGACCGTGCGGTCCTGGATGACCGAGGTCGGGTGGTCGATTAATTGGTGGTGGGCGCGCAACCGGTTGGTCAGAAAGAAGATCTGAGAATGGAACGCCCAGGCCTGCATGTCCCGGTAAAAATCAACCAGGTAGGGATTCTCAGCCACAGGTTCATAGAACGGCTGCCACCCCAGGCGCTCGCACAGCATCGCCACCAAAGTGGACTTGCCTACTCCGATATTTCCAGCGACAGCGACATATTTTTTCATTTAAGCACCAAAAACGCCACCGCCCGGCCTTTTTCATCGTCCATGACCAGCTCCAAATTGTGACCGGGTCGGTAAGTGGATACTTCGATGACCCGCAGGCAGTCAGCCAGGGCTGTCTCATCCGGTAGCAGGTCTGTCAGATAGTTGCGGGTTTTATAGAAAAAACTGCGGTTGAAGATGACGCCCTCATCGTCCAGGTAGATCGCCAGGGGGTAGATGTTAGCCTCCACCAGGTCCTGGAAAAAATGCGTGCCGAAAGAGGGCTCTGGGGCTGAGCCGATCTCTTTCCCGGAGACTTCTACCAGGGCGCGGGCATTGTACACATCTCCATAACCGACGTGTACCCCCATATCAGGATTGGAGGTACCCCAACGGCCCGGCCCGACACAGATAAACGTCTTACCCTCCAGGGTCGCGTTCAGCCGCCCGATCGCCCGTCCCAGCTTGGCCCGTTCATCCGGCGTGGGCAGCGCGTAATAGTCCTCGGGTGAGACGAAGACCACATATTGGATAGCGCTGACGCGGCCCTGCGGAACCACCCGCTGTGTTGAAAAAATGATATCCCCAGGGTACAGGCTCTGGGGCAGGCGCGCTTCGCTGTCCTTGAGATGACTCTGCGGGCGGCACTGCACCAGCGTGATCTGGACTTCGGGATGGAGAGCGTATGGATCGGGGATGCAGATCGTGAACTCGGTGTCCACCGGGGCGTGATAGTGTTTTTCCAGCGCTTGCAGGATCGTGCGTAAGCGTTCTGCCAGGGGTGTGCGCCGGAACAGCTCATCGAGGGTCAAGACCAGCTGGCCTCTGTCTCCATTCAAGAACGTCGTGTGCAGCGTGGTCAGATAGCCATCCTGGTCCAACTGCGCCAGGTAGCGGACCACCGGGTAATGGGATGAAAGCACCTCTAGCACAGGCAGTGACTTGAACTGGTTATCTTCCAGGTCGATCAAATCGACGAACTGTTGAGAATAGCGCCGGATGGCTTTAGGTGAATTCTCCGGGTGAAGCAGGGGGTGGCTAAGGGCTACCAGCCGGGGGTAATCATTGCCCACGCGGTCCACCGCGCGCGTGCCCAGCCCCCACACCAGGCGCACAAAACCATCCTCCCTACGGATCTGGGGGGACCAGCGATACAGGTTCCTGCTGAAGGCAACACCTGCTGCCTGAGGCATGAAATAGCGCCCGAAACGCTCGCCCTCCACCACCTGGATCAGCACTGCCATGCGCTCATCATAATCTTGCAAGCCTTTGGCCCGTCGATAGAGGAGCGCGTCCGGGTTGAGGATGCTGGCATAAATGCGGGTTATGGCCTGTGTCAGGTTGCGCAGGTTTTCTTCAGACGATCCCTGGTTGGGACAAAAATGGCTCTCATATTTACCGGCAAAAGACGTCCCAAAATTATCTTCCAGCAGGCTGGATGAGCGGACGATGAGCGGCTTGCGGCCCACCTGATCCAGCAGAGACTGTAGCTTTTCAAGGGCGTCAGGTGGAAACTCCCCAGCTTGAAATTCGCATTGAATCTGGGGGTATTCGGCACGGATCTGATCCTCGGTCTTATATTTTTGGTCTCCCCAGCCCATCAAACCATTGGCCGACATGAACGTATAGGTCAGATCTGCCCCCAGGAAATAAGACTCAGGGATACGCAGACAGGCCCGGATCTCTTCACCGCCGACATCGTTTAGAATGCGGAAAGCCAGCAGCATTCCCGCCGCTTTGCCTCCAATCTTCCCCTGACCGATCTTCCGCCGGCGGATCTCACTTAAGTCAGATATAGTGAACCAGTCTTTGGCGATGTTTACGTAAGCCAACTGGTCGCTGATCAAGGTGCGGATCAAAACTACCTTGATCTCGCGCAGACGTGCCTCAACCTTGGTGCGCTTCTCGGGAGGCATCTTCTCAATGGCCAATGCCTGTTCGAACAACATATCCTGAGGTGCCAGCTCGGGGTTAAAAGAGATCAGCAGGTCCTCAGGTGACACGCCCCGTTCAGTCAGGGTATCGCGTACAATCTGTTCAAAGAGCTCATAGGGCAGGTTATAGGCAAAGTAAAAATCAGTCAGGTGGTCACGGATGCGCATCAGTCGCAGCTCCCAGATGTCACCCGGTTCCTCCATGAATGGGTTATGCAGGGCCTCACGCACCTGGGAGCGGATAGCCTGCTCATTGACCTCCGCCTCAAATGCCTGAGGTGTGATGATGCCGCGCTGGAAAAGCTCACGGCGCATCCTGGCGCGAATCTGCGTGCACAAGATAGGGTACTGCATCAGTGCCAGGTAAATTCTCAGGGTCCTATCGGAGGATACAGAAGGTAAGGTCATAATGGAGAAAGCCAGAAAAAGGGTGTGCATGGGGCATACGCCCCCACGCACACCCTTTTTCTGGTAATTTCTAACGTTTAACTGCCCAGGTGCATGGGCATGATCACGTGTAAAAAGCTCTCCTCGCCCACCGGGCGGATAACGCCAGGGCTGGTATCGGCGGTCGTTTCCAGGGCGACATTGGGGGTCTTGACCACATCCAAAACCTCACGCAAGAAGCGCACGTTGAAAGCGATCAAGATCGCCGGGCCCTCTATGCTGGCATCGACCTGGGTCTGGTTATAACCGGTCTCCTCGGATTGGCCGGAGATATCCACGCTGCCGGGCTGGAGTTCCCCTCCGGGGGTGACGTTGATGCGGGCGATGTGCGAGCCCTCGCGGGCGAAGATCTCAGCCTGTTTGCAGGCCTTCAAAAATTGGGAAGTGGAGAGGACAGTGCGTGTCCGGTAAGAGCGCGGGATGACCTGCTCTAAATCTGGGAACGAACCCTCTATTAGCTGTGAGGCCAGCTCCACATCTTTCATCCGAAAAATGACCTGGCCGCGCCCTGCCGGCATGGTCATCGTGAGGGTCTGGTCTCCATCCGCCGCAATGCGTGCCAGTTCACTCAAAGCCCGGGCAGGTATGATCGCACTAAAAGGGCGCTCCACGGGCGAAGAAAGCTCTGCCTTGCGGATCGAGAGGCGAAAACCATCAGCCGCCGAGAGGGAGACTTTGTTCCCCTGCACCGTGAATAATACCCCGGTCAAAACTGGTCGAGCCTCGTCGGTCGATGCGGCGAAAACCACCTGCTGGATCATTTCCTTCAGGTCAGTGACATTGATGGGAATACCGTTTTCCAGGTCTGGTACCGGCATTGGGGGGAATTCCTGGGCATCGATGCACTTGATGTCGGTATTGGATGTCCCACAGCGCACATTCAACGTCTGGGTGCGCACATTCAGAGCCATGTCGACACGATCATTCGCCAGAGTCGATACCAGGTCTGTAAAGGTGCGCGCCGGCACCGTCGTCGAGCCCTCGTCCTCGATTTTCGCACCGATCCAGCAGGTGATGCCCAATTCCAGGTTAGTCGCCGACAGCCGAAGGCGACCCTCGTCGGTTGCGACCAGGACGTTCGCCAGCACCGGCAGGGTGCTGCGCGGCGAAACGGCGCGCGAGACTATGTTCAATCCGTGAGCCAGGTTCTCTTGCAGGACGGATATTTTCATGGGAGCTGTCCTCTCCTTAGATATTCTGCTTGAAAATATTGCTAAGAGTATACAACGAGTAGGCTAATTTTGCTAGTAATATAGCTCACCCCAACAGTTTTTTCCCCATTCCCCTTATTACAAATCCTCCCGGGAAGATTTGGAGACGCTCTCCCCTGGGCTTAATAGAATGACCAGGAAAGGCCCAATGAGGGGAAGGAAAACTGCCAGCAGTCCCCATCCCACGTAAGCCACCAGCGAGAGCCGGCGCCTTCGTAAGAATAATACAGCCAGGAGGGCCATTCCTGCCAGGCAGAGTACGAGCAGGACCCGCATCACAGTCGGGGAGAGAAACATCCTATGATCACCGCTGAGGTCGCAGAGATCGCTGAGTAAGATCAATTGTGGTTACTTGCTCTGTGGTCTTAGCGATCTCCACGATAATATGCCTTCTCCAGTAGACATGGGTTATCTAGATCCAACCTCTTAATTCCATAGCTTTTACCACGCGGGCAATGGCGACCATATAAGCGGCGTCCCGCATATAGACTTTCTCGTTCTCAGCCATCTCCAGCACGCTGACGAATGCTTGGGTCATCTTGTCGTCCAGCCGCTGCAGCACCTCGTTACGTGTCCAATAGAAGTTCATATCGTTCTGGACACTCTCGAAGTAAGAGACGGTCACGCCGCCGGCATTGCACAGGAAATCGGGGATCACGAAGATATTATTGCGCTTGAAGACTATGTCGGCTTCGGGAGTGGTGGGGCCATTGGCGCCTTCGGCAATCAGGCGGACCCGGCTGCTGATGCGCGTAACAGTCTCTGCATTAACTTGCTGTTCAATTGCACACGGGATCAGCACGTCAACGTCCTTACTGATCCAGGAATTACCGTCCTCGATGACATAGCCAGCCGCGCGCGCTTTGTCCTTATCGATGGTGCCGTACTGGTCAGTGATGGTCTGCAGGAAAAGCGCATCAACACCCTCTGGATGGCTGTATGTGTAAGAGGCACGGTCTTCGTGGTCCCAACATGAAACACAGGCTACCTTACCACCCAGGATCTGGTTAAAGCCGATCGCCGCGTATTGGGATACATTGCCAAAACCCTGCAATGCAGCGACTGATTTACCCGGGTCCATTTTCATGTGCTTCATTGCTTCACGCACCGTGTATACCACGCCGTAACCCGTGGCTTCGGTGCGTCCCAACGAACCGCCGCCTCCCCAGGGCTTGCCGGTGATCACACCCGGGGTGTACTCTCCGACCAGCTTGGAGTACTCATCCATCATCCAACCCATCATCTGAGGGGTTGTCCCCACATCCGGGGCCGGTACATCCTGCCGGGGCCCAATGTTGCGCCACATCTGGTCCACCCAGCCGCGGCAGAGCCTTTCCTTTTCGATGACAGAGAGGGTCGCCGAATCCACCGGCACCCCGCCCTTCCCCCCACCCAGTGGGATATCGGCCACAGAGCACTTCCAGGTCATCCACATAGCCAGGGCGCGCACGGTATCCAATGTCTCAGAGGGATGGAAGCGAATGCCGCCCTTCGCCGGACCGCGAGCATCGTTGTGCTGCACGCGGTAGCCAAAGAAAACGCGCAGGGTACCATCGTCCATGCGCACGGGGATCATGAATTTAAACTCGCGGCTGGGCCAACGCAGCATCTCAGCTACCTGGGGGTCCAGGTTGAGCTGCTTCGCTACACCATCAAACTGCTTTTGAGCCATTTGAAACGCGTTGATTGATTCAGCCATTATTTTGTCTCCCATGTTAGATCAATAATATAAGCGGGCACCCCGGTATGGTGCCCGCAAATGACCAATCATCTCCCCCTTTGGAACGAAAGATCTCATTGCCAAAGCCTCATCGATCGTTATGATCTCTTATATTTAATTATAACCTTAACGGATGCCAGGAATACCGTCGAGTGATGAAATAGCCCTCATTTATCAGAGCTAAGTTGTCCATACCTTTTAATCTCAGCCAGCTGCCGCTCCAGCTCTTTCTGCACCACCTGCGGGTTCGCCTGGCCCCTGGCGGCGCGCATCACCTGCCCGATCAGCCAGCGCAGGAGGGTATCTTTACCCTTCAGGTATGCTGTGACCTGTTCAGGGTTCTCAGCCAGGACCTGGCTGACGAGGGGAGCAATCGAGTCGG
>CAZPWU010000023.1:0-11421 GCA_964590325.1 uncultured Anaerolineaceae bacterium
CTCCTGGATCTAGAATATATTAAGCGGATTGGGATGTTTATGGATGGTTTATACCCGCATACATCTCAATCGGCAATGTTCTCAGTGTAGGGATACATCCAGGCCATTTTACATGGAGTAACTCTTACAAGCAAGCGCATTAGGGGTTAAAGCACGCCAGGCGTGGGGGGGGCACGCCTGGCTATCTAAGGAGGGCCACCGAAAGCTATCAACATGGGGGGGACATGCTGAAGCAATTTACGGTGGTTGGACACCTGTTATACCAGTAAAAAGGGAGGGCAGGTGTCAACAGGCTTAATATACACCAAAACAGTCCAATTTACATTAATGTATAATTAGAGTTGCCTGAAATTTTCCTGCTCTTTATTTCATTTTTCCTCGCTTTTTGAAGATTTCCAGCCAGATGTCCACCTCTTCAGGGCTGAGAGAAGCCTCCGAAGGTTTCCCTGCCTCGGAGGAGGTGCCTTCTACTGCCATAATAAGCTCCCTGGCAAAAGATTCGGATGCCAATACCCGGGCATGGGCGGCGTGGGCGGAAGCCTGCACAGCCAGGTCGGAGCTGACCACCGTCCAGTTCCTGGCGCTGCGTCCCAGGCGTATCAGTCGGGCGCGGATGGCATCGTCGGCGGTCTGCCCCTGGTGGGTAAAATGAGCAACGACCATGCCGAAGCTGCGCATAGTCGAGATTCCTGGCGGGGCATTGTCGAAGTATACCTCTACTGATTTCCGGCGGCGACGGCTGTAATCCTGTAGCAACTCAATCAAACGCGTCTCATCGTCGATTTCCTGCAAGCTCAGGCCGGGTATTCTGGGGATCAGGTTGTGCCCGTCGACCATTAGTGGCATGACTAAATTGTACTATAATCTGTGTCCCCATTTTTAAAAATTGTCCCAGACTCCGCCCTCCTCCGTGCGCGCTTCAGCCCCATCTTGACTGATCACCTGTTGGGCTTTGCCAACCCATTCATCGCACTTTACTGCTGGCCGTTATAGCCCCAGCCATTGGCACAATCCTCGCATTATGCTATGATTTCAGGGGAGATCCATCCGATGAAGGCCAAGCGCCTTTTTTACCTCTTACTGCTCAACATCCTTGTTTCCGCCTGTACCACCTACGTCGTGCTAACACTTTGGTCACGCAGTCACCCACCTGTCTCGGTAGGCGTTGAACCTGTTGCTTCCAGCCCGGGAACACCGGTCGTCTCTGCTCGGCTCACCCCGGTGACTCCCCAGGTGACCGCAGTCGTCATCACCGTCACGCATCCCATCTCTCAGACCGTGGTCTCGGAACCCAGACCGGGTGTAATCACCTACACGGTCCAGGCTGGGGACATCCTGGGTGAGATTGCCATCAAGTTCGGCGTCAGTTTGAATGACCTGATTGCCCTCAATCATCTCAATGACCCCAACGTGGTGCCGAGAGGTATGATCTTGTTAATCCCACCCCAAGCCGGACCCCCTACAAGTACGCCCACGCTTCTGCCTCCCACGCCGACTCCCACAGCCACCCCGGGGCCTTCCAGTACGCCGACGACCTCCGAGCCGACGCAGGAACCTCAGGTGGTGATCGTTGGCATCCTCGGTCCGGGTGACCTGGCGACAGAGCGTGTCCAATTGAAACTGAACGGCGGTGGCGATATTTCTCTAAGGGGTTGGCAGTTGAAGGATGAAGATGGCAATACCTTTACTTTCCCTGAGCTGACGCTCTACGGCGGTGGGCAGGTGGATGTGTATACCAAGACAGGCCAATCTACGGTAAATTTCCTATATTGGAACCTGGGGGCACCAGTATGGAGGTCGGGAGAGACCGCCACATTGGTGGACGCACAAGGGGACGTCCGTGCTACCTATACCGTGCTTTAATAAACCTTTTCGCTCTGGGACTGGCGGAAAACTGCCCTTGAGGGCAAACAGCCGATCGCATTCGTAGAAGCAGAATGGGAGCGGGCGGTCGATGCCGAGCGCGATATAGAGTGACTGATACACGGCCAACACCAATCTCAGCGAATTCTTCGTTCATAGGGGAAAAGACTGGTAAAATAGATATTTGTTATGGAATATATATTACGACCTCTACCTGTTTACCTTATCACCCGAATACCTACCTACATGTCCCAAGCCCTCTACCGTAAATGGCGTCCCCACCGATGGGACGAAGTCGTCGGTCAGGACCATGTGATCCAGACCCTGCATAACGCCGTCGCCGCTAACCGCGTTGCACACGCCTACCTGTTCGCCGGGCCGCGCGGTACCGGCAAGACTACGACAGCTCGTCTGTTAGCCAAAGCCGTTAACTGCCTGGACCCCGAACTCTCGACGCGTCCGTGCGATCAGTGCGAGCATTGCCAGGCTGTCAACCAGGGGCGCTTCCTCGACCTGATCGAGATTGACGCCGCCTCCAACACCAGCGTCGACGATGTACGCAACCTGCGCGAGAAGATCAACTATTCGCCTAACCAGGGGCGCTTCAAGGTCTATATTGTGGATGAGGTGCACATGCTCTCCACAGCAGCTTTTAATGCCTTGCTTAAGACCCTCGAAGAACCCCCCTCGCATGCCATCTTCATCCTGGCGACCACTGAAGTCCACAAGATCCCCGCAACCGTTTTATCTCGCTGCCAGCGCCACGAGTTCCGCCGCATCTCCGTCTCCGAGATCGTCACACAGCTTAAGACCCTGGCGGAGGGGGAGGCTATCCAGGTCGATGATGAGGCCCTGTCGTTGGTCGCCCGGCAGGCTACCGGCAGTATGCGCGACGCCATCTCGCTGCTCGACCAGCTTGCTTCCTCGGGAAAGCCCATCACCCTCGAAATGGCACAAACCGTCCTCGGCACCGCCACCAGTCAGTCTGTCCTGGAGGTGATCGATGCCCTGGTTGCTAGACAATCCGCGGTCGGCCTGGACGCGATCCACCGGGCACTCGATGCCGGCAGCGACCCGCGCCAGTTTGCCCGTCAGATTGTTGATTACTTGCGCAGCCTGCTCCTGGTGCGCATGGATAACTCTGCCCAGGTGGAGGCCACCGCGGAGATACATGCCCAGATGGAGCACCATGCCCAGGTTTTCCCTATCCCTGAACTATTGCGAGTGATCCGTGCTTTCAATTACGCCGCCATTGATGCCCGCGCTATCTGGCAGCCCTCCCTCCCATTGGAGCTGGCATTTGTCGATTCGTTGGAAACGCCTGCAACAGTGGTGTCTTCACCGTCTCCGATCACAGCGCTCTCGGAGGAAGAACCTGCTTCCAAGACCTTGCGACATAGCCGAGGAGCTTCGGTCCGACCTTCAGCGCGGGTCGCTGAACCCCAGCCAGCAGACCAGCCTACCGTGTCCTCACCGCCAGTGGTTGAACCTGAGGTGTTCATGCCGCCGACCACAACACCTTCGCTTGAGGTGGCTACAACGACAGTATCCGAGACCGTTCTTCCTTCTGATGCCTCAGCTTCCCAACGATTGAATGAGAACTGGTCGCGCATTCTCAACCTGGTACGTCAGCGAAGCCCGAATACTTACGGTCTGTTGAACTCTAACAGGTCACGCCAGCTAAAGGGTAATGTCTTGACCCTGGGTTTGGCCAGCGATGTGCTTAAATCCCAAATTGAAAAGAACAATCACATTGCTATCATTCAGGATGTGCTCAAGCAGGTGGTGGGTACGGAAATCCTGGTACGCTGTGTGATCGTGACAGGCAAGCAGAGCACACCCCCGCCCGACGTGGACAGCGATGGCATGGTCGCCTCGGCCCTGCGAGACCTGGGTGGGGAGATTGTGGATATCCAGTAAATTGGAGGTATGGTATGGCCAAAGGTTACAAAGCACCCAAAATGGGCGGCCAGATGGGCATGATGGCCCAGTTGCAAAAACTTCAGGAACAAATGGAAGTCGCCCAGGCTCAGTTAGCCGAAGATACTGTCACCGCCACCGCTGGCGGTGGCGCGATCAAGGTTGTTATGACCGGTGACCAGCACTGCAAGTCTATCGAGATCGATCCAGCCGTCCTGCAGGACGGTGATGTAGAAATGCTCCAGGACCTGGTCCTCACCGCCGTCAACGGCGCGTTGGATGCCTCGCGCGAACTGGCCTCCCAGCGCCTTGGCCCTCTGGCAGGTGGACTACCATTCTAAAATGCTCCTCCCCGCCCCAGTCCAAGATCTGATCAGCGCCTTTTCACACCTACCGGGTATTGGCCCTAAGACAGCCTCCCGGCTGACGTTCTACCTGCTTCATTCAACCGACGACCTGGCTCAGGAGCTGGCTGAAGCCCTGCAGAACCTTAAGTCCGGCACCGGTTACTGCCAGGTGTGCTTCAATATCACCACCGTTGAGCGGAGCGAGTGCGAAGTCTGCGCCAGCTCAGACCGCGATCCCCGTCTGATCTGCGTGGTGGAAGAACCACTCGATGTACTGGCGTTGGAGCGCACCGGTGGATACCAGGGACGCTACCACGTTTTGCACGGCGCCCTCTCGCCGATCGAAGGCATCGGCCCCGAAGACTTAAAGATCCGTGAGTTATTGGCGCGTGTGCGCGCTGGCGGCGTGCAGGAAGTGATCCTCGCTACCAACCCAAGCCTTGAAGGCGACGCGACTGCCATGTATCTACACCAGCAACTGATCCCACTGGGGGTGAAGGTAACCCGCCTGGCGCGTGGGCTTCCCGTAGGGGGTGACCTGGAATATGCCGACCAGAGCACGCTGCTGCGTGCTCTCTCCGGTCGCCAGGACATGATATGAGCTTTGACTCTCCTCACCGCCGTCTAAATCCCCTGACCCGTGAATGGGTGCTTGTTTCTCCCCACCGTGCCCGACGCCCCTGGCTGGGGCAGGTTGAAAAAGTTCCCCCTGAAAACCTGCCACCCTATGATCCTAACTGCTACCTTTGCCCGGGGAATACTCGCGCAGGTGGCAAACAGAACCCCCAATATACTTCCACTTACGTTTTTGACAACGACTTTCCAGCCCTGTTGCTACCTTCACCCGGAGAGAGCTTCTCCGGCGGTCCCAAGTTGCCTCCCGAGCTTTTCATCACCGAGCCGGAGGCTGGCATTTGCCGTGTGGTATGCTTTTCGCCACGCCACGACCTGGATCTTCCCGGGCTCACTCAAAGCGAAGTTGAGGCTGTCATTCGCACCTGGTCCGACCAGACCCGTGATCTAGGCAGCCGGGATTTCATCGGTTATATACAGGTTTTCGAAAACAAGGGGGTGATGATGGGCTGCTCCAACCCGCATCCCCATAGCCAGATCTGGACCTCCAGCCATGTGCCCAATGAGCCAGCGAAGGAGCTTGTTGCCCAGTCAGATTATCTGAAACAGCACCACACCTGCCTGCTGTGCAACTACCTGAAGGCAGAGCTAAAGCTGGGTGAGCGGGTTGTCCTTTCCAACGAGCATTTCACAGCCGTGGTGCCCTTTTGGGCTGTGTGGCCTTTTGAAATCCTGCTGCTCTCACACCGCCATGCTGCCTCGCTCCCAGACCTGGAGTCGGCAGAGGTTTCTGGCCTGGCTGACATCATGCGTCGCATCACAGCACGATACGATAACCTATTTGAGATATCTTTTCCCTATTCGATGGGTTTCCACCAGGCACCTACTGATGGTCAGTCCTATGAAGCCTGGCACCTGCATGCCCATTATTACCCGCCTCTGCTGCGCTCCGCGACCATTCGTAAGTTCATGGTCGGTTACGAGATGCTTGCCAATCCTCAACGCGACCTGACCCCCGAAACTGCCGCAGAGCGCCTGCGCAACCAGAGCGATATCCATTACCGGTTAAAATAATTCGATGAGAATCCCACAATATCATGCCCCTAATAACATATCCCCTGCTAATTATCCCACTTATCCCACGCTTATCCCACATTATCCCACCTCAATCCTCAACTCCTTCTCTATGATTTCACCTATTAGCGGAGTTTAGTTGACTTTCCATCCCTAATCACCTTCCTAACTGATCCTTAGACCCCCTATGTCTGACCCTGTTGAAGTCTTGATCACCCTCCCGTTTACAGATGAATTGGTTAACCGTCTGAGCAGTGTATCGCCGCGTCTGCACATTATGGTCTTCAAAGCTCGTAAAGCAGAAGACATCCCCACGGAAGTTTGGGAGAAAGCCGAGATACTCTATACCAGCCGGGTGTTGCCCATACTAGAGCAGGCCCCTAATTTACGCTGGTTGCAATTCCACTGGACCGGGATCGATCATGCCCTAGGCGAGCCGATCTTACGCAAACCCGGTTTAATCGTCACCAACCTGAGCGGTGTAGCGACCTCTCAGATGGCTGAATATGTCTTAATGATGCTTCTGGCGCTCGGACACCGTCTGCCGGACCTGATTGCCAACCAGCGGCATGCCGAATGGCCACGCGATCGCTGGGAACGCTTCAGTCCCCTGGAGCTACGCGGCCACACGGTGGGGATCGTCGGTTACGGTAGCATTGGTCGTCAGGTTGCCAGGCTGCTGAGCACCTTCGGTGCGACCATCATGGCTACCAAACGCGACGCCATGCACCCCGAGGATACGGGCTATACCCCCGAAGGGATGGGCGACCCGACCGGTGACCTGGTGCACCGCCTATACCCACCCCAGGCGACTGGATCTATGCTTAAAGAATGTGACTTTGTAGTCGTCACCGTACCGCTGACCCCAGAGACACACAATCTGATCGGGATTCGTGAGCTGGCTATGCTCAAGCCGACCGCCTTCCTGGTCGATATCTCCCGTGGCAGGGTAATCGACCACCTCGCCTTGTACAACGCCCTGCGCGACGGTAAAATCGCTGGGGCTGCACTTGACGTTTTTCCCGATGAGCCACTTCCCCCCGATAATCCCTTCTGGGAGCTACCCAACGTTATCATCACCCCTCACATCTCAGGGGACACCCCTTATTACGACACCCGGGCTGTCGACTTATTCACTGAAAACCTGCACCGCTATCTAGGCGGTCTGCCGCTTTATAACCGCGTCGATATAGATAAAGGTTATTAATGCGCCCTTTTGATGCTATCCTCTTTGACCTGGGCGGTACTTTGATCTATTTCGATGGGCAGTGGCCTGAGATCGCCAAACAAGCCGATGCCGAGATGCTCCGCCAGCTCCAGACGGCTGGTCTGAACCTCGATACGCAGGCTTTCTTAAGCAAGTTTAACGCTCAACTGGGTGCCTACTACACCGAACGTGATACAGAATTTATCGAGTACACCACCCACTATATCCTGTGTACACTGCTGTCTGAATTTGGCTATCCTGAGCTTCCTGATTCTGTCCTACGACCTGCCCTGGACGCTCGTTACGCAGTCTCACGCACCCACTGGCATCCGGAGGTTGATGCGCAACCGACACTAGAGTTATTAAGAAACCTGGGCTACCGCTTCGGAATTATTTCCAATGCTGGAGATGATATTGATGTGCAGGCCCTGGTCGATAAAGCCCAGCTGCGCCCTTACCTGGACTTCGTCCTGACATCGGCGGCTTTAGGGGTGCGTAAACCCAACCCGCGCATCTTCCTAGCCGCGCTGGATCATTGGGGCATCCCTCCGGTACGAGCAACCATGGTAGGAGACACGCTGGGAGCTGATATCCTGGGAGCTATCAATGCCGGTATCTTCTCCATCTGGATCACCCGTCGCGCTGAAAAAACCGCCAACCGCTCTCACGAGGATACAATCCACCCCGATGCGACGATCACTGCCTTGAGCGAGCTGACGGGATTGCTTAAATCCCTTACTCAATTCTCTTAAGCCTTGTGGAAACGAGGAGCTTATGTATAACTTTAAAAGCAATTGGATCTGGTCGGCAGAGAAATTACCGGCGCGCAACGCCTTCGTCCGCTTTCGACGGCGGTTCGGTTACGCCGGTGGACCAGCCAGGCTGCACATCACCGCCGACTCACGCTACATCCTGTACGTGAATGGCGCTTATGTGGGTCAGGGACCGGTGCGAGCCTGGCCGAATCACTGGCACTACGACACATACGATCTTGAGCCCTACCTGACGCCAGGTCGCAACATCCTGGCGGTGCTGGTCAATCACTTCGGGGAAGGCAACTTTCAGTACATCCCTGGTCCACCAGGGTTGCTGGCAGAGCTGGAGTTGGGCCAGGATACGATAGGGACAGATGACACCTGGTTGGCCTCATCAGACCTGGCCTTCACCAGCGTCGCCCCACGCCTGAGCGTACAGCAGGGGTTCGAGGAGCAGTATGACGCCCGGGCGGACTATACCCATGCCGACTACCCCCTAACCGAGCATGACTGGCGGCAACTCGCTTATGATGATGTAACCTGGGGCGAGGCGGCTATCTTAAGATCGGCGGATGACGGCTGGCACCGCGACTTAAAACCACGCGGCATACCTTTTCTCACTCTGGAACCGGTCCTACCGCAGCGCCTGGTCAGTGTCGAGGCGGTCCGCTCGTTGCCTTACCGGTTTACAGTGTACGTTAAACCGTACCTGGCTCCCCAGGACCGCTCTTCGAACATGCTGGCCTGCCACGCCTACCTGGCGACGCGGGTCTGGTCGCCGGAGGAGACCACGATCCAGTTCATCCTGCCTCACAAGCAGCCCGGGCCACTCAAAGTGAACGGTCAGCAGGTGGAGGGAGGGGAGGCTCGCTTACATCCCGGTTGGAACAGCCTGGTCGCATCAATCCGCGGCATCCACCATTTGCCTGAGTTCGCGATGGTCATCGACGGTTTATCTGGGCTACGTTTCTGTGCCAGCGGGGATACTCCCGGCTCTCCGTGGGCGGTCGTAGGGCCATTCGATCTGGGTCAGGTTGACTGCCAACGAGTGGAGGAGCACATGGATACCTCTCTGGTAGTCACCGCGTCCCTCACTTCTGAGGCGACCTGTGCGTGCGGTGAGGCTTTCTGGAGGGAGGGCGAGGTAGCCTCCGTAGTTAATGAGCCTTATTTCCAGCCGGTAAAGCCTGAGCATTTGCCAACGGTTGATGTCTTTTTGCAAGCTTATACTGAGCGGCCGATTACAGGTGATGTATTTCTGGAACATGCAGATGGGCTGATCTCGGGGGCTGAGTGGACGACGGTTTACCCGACTTCGAGCGGCGAGGACGTACGCCTGCTGCTCGATTATGGCCGCGAGGTGGTCGGCTATCACCGTTTTGAGATCCAGGCCCCGATCGGTACGGTTGTGGACATCCATAATTTCGAGTTCATCCAGCCGGATGGGCACTACAACTTTGCCGAGGGCATGAACAACAGTTTACGTTACATCTGCCGTCAGGGTCGCCAGGTTTACCAAACCATCCTGCGTAGGGGTTTCCAGTACACGTATCTGGTCTTACGCAATTTCAGCGGTCCTGTACGCTTGGGGCGAGTCGAGGTCCTGTTCAGCACTTATCCCCAGAGCCACAAGGGAACGTTCGTTTGCTCCGATGAGAAGCTCAACCGCATCTGGGAGGTTGGGGCGCACACCCTGCGCTGTAGCGCAGAGGATACCTATGTGGACTGTCCCACCTACGAGCAGACCCATTGGGTGGGCGACGCCCGCAACGAGGCCCTGGTGGATTGGGTTGTCAACGGCGACCCACGCCTGTGGTACCGCTGCTTGGAGCAGGCTGCTCAGAGCCTGGAACGCTCGCCGATCACCGAATCGGAGGTGCCCAGCGCCTGGCAGAATATCCTTTCGGCCTGGAGCTTTCTATGGATGCGCTCATGTCGCGAATACCTGCTCTACACGGGCGACCGGGAGGGGGCGACAAAGCTACTGGATGCTGTAGCCCGTAATATCAAGGGGATCAAGCAGCATATTAATGCCCAAGGCTTATATGAGATCCATGCCTGGAATATGTTTGATTGGGCCGATATGGATACCCCCACGCGCGGGGTCGTCACCCATAATAACTGCCAGGTGGTCCAGGCACTTAACGCCGCAGCCGAGATGGCTGAGTGGCTGGGTCGGGATGACCTTGCCCGGGACTGGGTAAAATTGGCCGGTCGGTTGAAGAGAGCGGTTAACATCCATCTATGGAACGAAGCGCACGCCGCCTATACGGATTGCCTGCGCGCTGGTCAGCACAGCCCCGTCTACAGTCAGCAGACGCAGACTGCTGCCTATGTCTCAGGTGTGGCAGCCGGTAAACGGGCGCGGTGCTGCCGGGCGGTTATGCACAACCCACCAGAGGGTTTTGTGCGCGCCGGAAGCCCTTTCTTCGAGTTCTTCCTGCTGGAGGCCTACCAGCGCGAGGGCAAGCAAAAGGAGCTCCTTGAGACCATCTGTAAGGATTGGGGCTTCATGATCGACATGGGTGCTACCACCTTTTGGGAGCAGTTCGCCTGGGGGTCAGAGCGATTGACTCGCAGTCACTGTCATGGCTGGTCAGCGGCCCCAACCTACTTCCTCAGTAATTATGTCCTGGGCGTCCAGCCGGGCGGGCCAGGCTTTCAACCGCTCATCATCGAGCCCCATCCTGCCGGACTGACCTGGTGCCGGGGGCGCATGCCCACCTCCACAGGCGATGTAGAAGTGCAGTGGCAGAATCCCGTTGGCAAACCCTTCGAGATACATGTGCTGTCTCCCGATAATCTCCAGGTAGAGGTCCGCCTGCCTCGTCCGGGCACAGCGATGGTCAATGGGAAGGCAGTAATGATGATTGAGTAGGGCGGTGATCTTCTGCCCGTGTCGAAATCATGTTTTGGTCGCAGATTAGATAGCCAGGAGAAGGATCAATTATGAACTCCCAAACTAGTAAACCCGTTAATGGCGAAGAGTTGTTTTACCGCCATCCGCTTAACCCTATCTTGACTGCTGCGAACTGGCCTTATCCTGCCAACGCGGTCTTCAACGCTGGTGCAACCCGTTTACAAGACGGGACAACGCTGCTCTTGTGCCGTGTCGAGGACCGGAGCGGCCTGTCACACCTGTGTGCGGCGCGCTCGGTCAACGGCGTGGACGACTGGCAGGTCGACCCGCAGCCCACCTTGCCGGCAGACCCCGATAACTACCCGGAGGAGCAGTGGGGTATCGAGGACCCGCGCATAACATTCTTACCGGAGCTCGGTAAATACGCCATCACCTACACGGCATATTCCCAACGCGGCCCGGGTGTCTCATTAGCGCTGACCGAGGATTTCCACCGTTTTGAGCGTCTGGGGATGATCATGCCCCCGGAGGATAAAGACTCTGCCCTGCTGCCGCGACGGATCGAGGGTCGTTGGGCGCTGATCCACCGCCCGGTCAGCTCTTGGGGTGCCAATATCTGGATCTCTTTTTCACCCGACCTGCGTCATTGGGGGGGGCACCGGATCATCCTGCAAGCTCGTCAGGGGGGCTGGTGGGATGCCAATAAGATCGGTCTTTCGCCACCGCCAATCGAGACCTCGCAGGGCTGGCTGGTCATCTACCATGGCGTCCGGCAGACGGCCGCCGGCTGTATCTACCGCCTGGGGCTGGCCTTGTTCGACC
>CAZPWU010000024.1:0-11302 GCA_964590325.1 uncultured Anaerolineaceae bacterium
GATGGGGCCGCGGGGATCGCCTTCCTGTTTTATCAAGCCAGCGCCGTGATGCTTGGGGCAGGCAACCTCTCGTACAGTGGGCCTCCCTGGATCTCGGCTTTGTTCAATATTTTATTATGGTTCATCGGCCCACTTTCCGTCCATTTCCATCTCAGTTTTCCTCAAAATATCTCCCTACGCGGGAAACGCATCCTCCTCTATATCTTATACGGCATAGCAGCCGTCGGTGCGTTTCCTTATCTGGTCTTTGGTATTCAAACGATCCGCTCCAACCCGTGGTTCTCATACGTACTCCCTGCCAGCGAACTGTTTGCAGCGTTGAGTTTATTAGGGGTGGTTTTACTGCTCTTCTATGCTTACCGCCACGCAGAGACTCCGGGTGTGCGTGGCAAAATCCGGATTGTCGTCCTGGGGGGTGTGGTGGGCGCGCTGCCCCTCGTCGCCCTGACCATACTTCCAGATGTGTTGTTAGGTAAGCCCATTATCCCCTACGCCTTTGCCTTTTTATTATTGGGAATCCTCTCATTAACTTATGGGTACGCGATCTTCCGCTACCACCTGATCGAGATCGAAAAACACGTCAACCGGGGTGCGACGTATATCCTCGTTTATTCGATCTTGGGCGCTTTTTACCTGATCTTATATGCCCTTCTCCATCGCTGGCTGCCATCATACCCAAGTCAGGAGCCATTTGTCAACACTGTGCTGGTCCTGATCCTTGCCAGCGTCTTCGTCCCCGTGAGCAGGCGCATCCAAAAGATCGTTGACACGGTGTTCTATGGGGGCTGGTATGACTACCGCTCCGCGGTGACGCTGTTAACCCAGGGATTGGAACAAATCACCGACTTGAACACATTAGCCGCAACGATCAGCGAACGCCTGGTTAAAACATTCCGGCTGGAAGAAACCTGTGTATTCTTGAGAGATTACAACGGTGACTTCTCAGTAATCGAGGTAGCACCCCGCCCTGACTTAAACCGCAACTCTTCCCGGTCGTACCCGGTCTTGCCGAGGAGCAGCCTGGCGTTTCTACTGACGATGGGAGAGACCGTCGGACGGGCATCCATGCGCCAGGCCCTTGCTGAAGTGACGCTGACCCCCGAAGAATATCAGCTACTCAATAGTGAGCAGGTCCACTTGTGGGTCCCCATCATCGGGCGTGGACAAATCCACGGCTTGCTCGCTCTGGGCCCCAAATACGGCGGCGATATCTTCAGCAGTGAAGACCTGGATATCTTAAGGATCGTGGCCCAGCAGATCGCCCCCGTGATCGAGAACATCCATCTGCTCACTGAATTGAGACAGCATGCGGCCGATCTTGAGCAGCGAGTCTATGAACGCACCGCCGAATTACACGAAGCCAAAGAACGGGTTGAGGCAATCCTCGCCAGCGTTGGCGATGGCGTGATCGTCACCGACCTGGATGGGGGCATAGTCACGGTCAACACCGCCTTCGAGGAACAGTCCGGCTATCCGGCCTCAGAGCTGCTTAATCAAAAGGTATATGAGCTGCTCCGCAAGCATAATGATCCGAGCATCCTGGAAGCCATGTCGGAGGCGCTTGGTAAAGGGCAGGACTGGAGCGGCGAGCTGCTGAACCAACGCAAAAATGGCGAACTTTACAATATACAATTGGCGATGGCCCCGGTCTACGATCAGGCTGGCAAGATGATCAGCTATGTCGGCAGCCAGCGGGATATTACACAGCAGAGAGAGCTGGACCGGCTCAAAGACCAGTTCATCTCGGATGTATCCCATGAGCTGCGCACCCCCGCCACCAATTTAAGCCTCTATCTGGAACTCCTGGAACGCGCATCGGCGGAAAAGCGTACTGATTATCTGGCGATCCTCAAGGGGCAATGCGACCTGTTGGTGAAACTGGTTGAAGATATCTTGGACCTGTCCCGGTTGGAGATGGTGAAAGCCAGGAAGATCGAGTTGACCAGCGTGGATTTCAACCAACTGACGGAGCAGGTGGTTACTGCTCACCGCCCATTGGCTGAAGCTTCGAACCTTCGCCTAGTCTATGAAACTGATTTAGAGCTTCCTGCGGTACGCGGAGAGGAAAACCAACTGGCGCGCGTCATCACTAATCTGGTATCGAATGCCATTCGCTATACCTTTGTGGGCGAAGTATGCGTGCGAACCTTCACCTCTAACCACAGAGTCTGCCTGGAAGTAAAAGATACAGGCATAGGTATTGATGCTGAGGACCAGCCGCACCTGTTCGAGCGGTTTTATCGCGGGCAGCGAGTCAGGCAGTCGAAAATCCACGGAACTGGCCTAGGGCTTGCTATCGTAAAAGAGATTGTCGACTTGCACGAAGGCTGGGTCACCGTACAAAGTGAGGTCGGCAAGGGTTCGACCTTCCAGGTATGGCTGCCTGTCTATGGGCAGGTAGGATAACCCATAACGGTAGCGAAATAAAGCAGAAGGGGCGGTGTGCTGCTCCTTCTGCTTTATTTCCCGGTTTTATTCCCCTATGGGCCTTTCCGAATAACTATTAGTAAATAAATCTGGCGAACGGGCGAGCGCAGCAAAGCAAACTCAGAGAAGTGATCCAATAGCACAGTGACGGTATTCGCCAGGGTATCCCGGCTGACCAACAGCAGAGGCACCCAGCCTCCCAGGCCCGCGTCGTAGCGGTAAAGCTCAAGCTCACTCTCGTCCATACCAGGAGGTAACGCACTCTCGTCATAATGCAGAGTCAGCGTCAGTGGCGGAGAGAATGCCGTGATGGGGTTGCCATTTTCATCCACGGCGTCGAGATGGAAGACGATCCCGGTAAATTCGAGATCACCCATGGCGTGGCTGGGGGTAAGCTGAGGAGTATAGGTGATGGTGAGGGTTTGGGTCAACCCGGCAGGCCAGGTGAACGTCAGGATGCCGTCGGAGGTCGTATATTCACCCCCACCGGTTGGCATGCTGATGGTCTCGAATCTCCCTCCCTATCTGCAACAAAACCGCCCTCCCTGCCAGGCGCAGAGAAAGCGGTCCCAACACAAAACCATACATACAGTAGAGAGCCTCATTCCCCACCTAACAGGCTCCTAAACAGCAACGATTGAGCTCGCAGTCATAAAATACATAAAAATTCCAAACCTGGCAAGTACCAATTTTACATAAGTCTAGGTATGCAATCCTTCCCATTCTTTCATCAGCTCATCCAGCTCCTTCTGCACCCGCACATACTCGGTACCCAGCTTGTGTACTTTTGCGGGGTCAGCCGGTGGGTTTTCGAGCCTGCGGGATAGCCCAGACAGCAGCTCTTCTAACGCGGCAATCTGCTCTTCAATCTGCTTCAATCTTGCCTGACGGCGACGTTCATCGGATGAGGGGCGCGGCTTTTGGGTAGGGCTTCCTTTACGGGTTCTAGGAGCAATTTCGGCACGTTCCGCCTCACGTTCGACTTCCTTCTGAGACCGGTATTCGCTGTAGCTGCCTTTGAAGACTCGCAGGCGACCGTGCTGTTCATCGATATCCCAGATTTGAGTCGCCAGCGCGTCGATCAGGTAGCGATCGTGCGACACGAGCAGGATCGTGCCCTCATACTCAGCCAGCACCTCTTGTAATATTTCCTGGGAGGGAATATCCAGGTGGTTGGTTGGCTCGTCTAACAAAAGCAGGTTGGCGTCGGATAGGGCCAGTTTAGCCAAGGCCAGGCGAGAGCCTTCGCCGCCGGATAATGTCGATACTTTCTTAAATACCTCGTCGCCAGTGAAGAGGAAGCGCGCCAGGTAACCGCGGATCTCTGCCAGCAGCATTTTTGGGGCAGCAGCTTCTATCTCTTCGACCAGGGTGCGCTCGGGATGCAGGTCTTCGTGAGCTTGAGCGAAGTAGCCGACCTTCAGGCTGGCCCCCAGGACGACCTCTCCTTCGAGGGGTGGGAGTTGACCCAGGATGATCTTGAGGAAGGTGGTCTTACCCGCCCCATTGGGACCGATAATGGCTGTGGTTTCCAGGCGACGCAGCTCAAGATCGTCGGCAGCAAACAGCACCTTGCCAGGATAACCCACGGTAAGGTTAGACGTTCGCAAAATGATATTCCCGCTACGGTGCGCCGTTTTGAGTTTGAGATGCAGACCGGGCGGGCGGTTAGAAGGAGGCCGTAGCGACCGGACACGGCGAGTTGCCTCATCCACGTTCATGTAGCTAACCGTCGTATCGGCCTCCTCGCTGGCCTCAGCCCAGCGTTTTCCCACCACGGCCTCCAACCCTAGCTGCTCGACTGCCTGCAGGTAGCGGCTGAGACGGCGCAATCTGCCCTTGGCCTGCAGCACATTCTGCCCCGAAATGTTGCGCCGGATATAGTCCACCTCTTTCTCCAGGCGCTCTTTTTCCGACTCAAAGATACGTTGGGTCAACTCCCAACGTTCCTGGCGCTGCTGGACATATGCGCCGTAGTTGCCGCGATACACCCCCAGACCTGTACGACTCATCTCCAGAATCACGGTGACGACTTTATCGAGGAAGTAGCGATCATGAGAGACGATCAACGCAGCACCTTCCCATTGATCCAGGTAACTTTCCAACCATTCCACAGCGGCAATGTCAAGGTGGTTGGTCGGCTCGTCCAGGATGAGCAGATCAGGGTTGGACAGCAGCAGTCGTGCGAGCAATGCGCGTGTGCGCTGTCCACCGGATAGATGTTTGAGTGATAGATCAAACTCACTGGGGTCAAAGCCAAGGCCGCTCAGCACCTGGCGCGTGCGGGTAGTGTAGGTATAACCACCCCGGTGCTCAAATTGGGCCTGCAGCGGCCCGTAAAGGGCCAGGGCTGCCTCAGCCTGGCTTGGGTCACTCATGGCGGCTTCAAGGCGAGCAAGCTCAGCTTCCTGAGCGCGGAGATCATCGAGGGCACTCAGGCACTCTTCCCATAAGGTGCGGTCCGAATCAAACGTGGCCTCCTGGGGCAGGTAGCCCAACTTCAGGCTGCGTGCCCGGTGGACGTGACCGTTGGTAGGCATTTCATCACCGGTCAGGATGCGCAGCAATGTGGTCTTACCGATCCCATTTGGGCCGACGATGGCGATGCGCGCCCGGTAAGGGATACTCAAAGAGGCGCCAGCAAAGATATCATCCGGGCCGTAGGATTTGGAAATGTTGGTGGCAGTCAGCAATGACATAATAGGATAGTTATCAGTGACCAGTGATCAATGTTCGGTCTACTGTGACTGATCACTGTTTCCTGGCACTTTTCGTGCACCGATAGGGTATAGCCAAGATTCCAGACACTTATTTTACCCTACCCGAGGCATGTTATAATCACGCCTGACCAATTTTTGCGGAAAATTAACCAAACTAATCTATGAACCATACACAATCTTCGAAACTCAAAACCCCGATCACTTCCAATCCAATCATGTGGGGCTTACTGGTGGCATTCTTGCTGGCAGCCGGCATCACTGCCTACCTTACTTTTATTGCTTTTAGGAATTTAACTGCCTCCTGGAATTTCACTAAAATCCAGGGTCTTGCTCTTAGTGATGTCCCCACCAACACCCCCAACGCCCTGGGGACCATAGAACCCAACGTGCCGTTGCAAATGCCAGGTGGCCCCACACCCCAACCCTGGGATGGAGCTAGCCGCGTGACCATCCTGGTGATGGGGCTGGATTATGGCGACTGGAGCGCAGACCGTGAAGGTCCATCGCGCACCGATACCATGATCCTACTCACCATCGATCCACTCACGCGCTCGGCGGGGATGCTGAATATCCCCCGCGACCTGTGGGTGGAGATCCCCGGTTTTGATTATGGTAAGATCAACACGGCCTATTTCCTGGGTGAGGCCAATAAAATGCCAGGCGGAGGGCCCGGGCTGGCAGTCAAAACAGTCGAACAATTCCTGGGTGTACCCATCAACTTTTACGCTCAGGTTGAATTCAGAGCATTTGAACGCTTAATCGATGATATCGGTGGGGTGGAGATTGACGTCCCTGCCGAGATCCAAGTAGACCCGATTGGACCGCATAACACCGTCATTCTCAAGCCCGGCAAACAAGTCCTGGACGGGAAAACGGCCCTGGCTTACGCCCGTAACCGCTATACCGAAGGTGGTGACTTCGACCGGGCTCAACGCCAGCAGCAGGTGGTCCTAGCTATCCGCGATAAAGTACTGGCACTGAACATGCTGCCGACGCTGATCCAGAAGGCGCCCATCCTGTATCAGGAAGTCGCCTCCGGGGTGAATACCAACATGACTTTGCAGCAGGCTATCCAGCTGGCATGGCTGGCACAGCAAATCCCCATGGAAAACATTAAAAAGGGCGTGATCAGCCCCCCCGAACAGGTCACCTTTGACAAATCACCCGATGGGCTGGATATTCTTATCCCCGTGCCAGATAAAATCCGCCTGCTTCGGGATGACATTTTTACCTCAACAGGTCCGGTCAGCCCGGCTGCCGCCACAGGCGATCCAAAAAAGCTGATGGAGGCCGAGAATGCACGCATCTCCGTCCTGAACGGCACCTACACCGCTGGTCTGGCTGCAAACACCATGGAGTATCTGAAATCACAGGGCATCAACGTGGCTGAGACCGGCAACGCCCAAAAACTTTACGAGGCGACCACTATTATCGACTATACTGGCAAACCTTACACCGTCCAGTATTTAATGCAGTTAATGAAGGTCCAGCCGACCCACTTTTACAACAGCTATGATCCGAACAGCCAGGTGGACATTGTCATCCTCCTGGGGAACGATTGGACTGTACCGTAACCTGGACCCGGGCGCGGCCAGGCGAATCCCTCGTCTGGCCGCGCATTTTTATTTATGGACACCCTGACCGGCTCCGTGGAGCGCGTCACCTTCTATAACCCGGAAAACGGCTATAGTGTCGTGCGCCTACGACCCGACCGCGCCCGGTTACCCGGCGCCGACCGCACCGGCCTGGTGACCGTGGTCGGCAACCTGCCTGAGCTTGTCCCGGGCGAGCACTTGCGTCTCAGCGGCAGCTGGGTCAATCACCCCAAGCACGGCTTGCAGTTCCAAGTCGAGGTCTGTGAACAGATCCTACCCGCCACGGTTGCGGGGATCCGCCGCTACCTGGGCTCAGGCCTCATCAAGGGCATCGGCCCGCGCCTGGCTGAGCGGATCGTTTCTCGCTTCGGGGCGCGAACGCTCGATGTCATCGAGCGCAACCCCGAGCTTCTACAGGAGGTGCCCGACATCGGCCCCAAGCGTTCGCACCTGATCGCCGTTGCCTGGGAAGAGCAGAAACAGGTTAAGGAAATCATGCTTTTCCTGCACAGCCATGGGGTGAGCACTAACCTGGCGATCAAAGTCTACAAACAATACGGCGATCAGGCCCTGGGCGTGGTGCAGTCTGACCCCTACCGGCTGGCACGCGATATCTACGGGGTGGGATTCAAGACCGCCGACCGCATCGCCCAGGCGCTCGGGCTGCCGCCCGACCACCCCTCTCGCATCGAAGCGGGGCTGGTATTCGTCTTGAACGAAATGAGTGACGACGGGCATGTCTTTGCACCGTGCCAGCTACTGACCGAGCGTGCCGCGGAACTGCTGGCTGTCTCTCCCGATCTGATCACGCCAGCCCTGGAGCGCCTGGCAGCAGACGACCGCATCAGGCAGGAGATGTTTCCTATTCGGAAAGGAGAGGAGGCGACCAACCAGCAGGGCGGCACTGGCTCATCCCGAGGTGTGCGTGAAGCCCCACCAGCCTATGGTCAGCCGGCAGTTTACCTGACTCCCTTCTATCATGGCGAAACCGGAGTGGCGGAAAAGCTGCGCACCCTGGCAAAAATGAGCACTCCCATCCACTCTCCCCAACTGAAAGGACTCATCCAGCCTGAGGTCGCCTTATCCACAGAACAGCAGACCGCCATCCAGACCGCACTGACCCACCCGGTCAGCGTCCTGACGGGCGGTCCTGGTACCGGTAAAACAACGGCCCTCAAAGCCCTTATCGCCGCCCTGGAGGCCGGGCACAAACGCTACGCACTGGCCTCGCCGACCGGCCGCGCTGCCAAACGCCTGTCTGAGGCCACCGGTCGCCCGGCGAGTACTATTCACCGCCTGCTGGGTTACTCCCCAGGGAAGGGTTTTAAATATAATGCCGATAACCCCCTCCCGATAGACCTGCTGGTGGTAGACGAGGCCTCCATGCTCGACCTGCTGCTGGCAAACCACCTGCTTAAAGCGCTCCAGGCCGGTACTCACCTGCTGCTGGTCGGGGATGTGGACCAACTCCCCTCGGTCGGGGCAGGGGATGTGCTGCGCGACGTGATCGCCAGCGGCCTGCCACCGGTCACGCGCCTGAGCGCTATCTTCCGCCAGGCCGCCGATTCGAACATCATCACCAACGCCCACCGCATCAACCAGGGTCAAATGCCTATCTTCCCCAAGGCTTTGGGGGCGGAGGCCCGCCGCCCCGGCGATTTCTTCCTCTTCCCTGCTGAGACCCCCGAAGAGGCCATCGATTGGGTGCAGGAAGTCGTCTGTGAGCGCATCCCGAAGACATTCGGCTTGCACCCGCGCGACCAGGTGCAGGTGCTTGCCCCCATGTACCGCGGTCTGGTCGGGGTGAACGCCCTCAACGAGCGCTTGCAGGCCGTCCTCAACCCACCCGACCCGCGTAAGCCCGAAAAAGCACTTTTCGGACGGCTCTTCCGCCCCGGCGACAAGGTGATGCAGATCCAGAACAACTACGACAAAGACGTTTACAATGGTGACATCGGTCATCTGGTCGACCTGGACCTCGTTGAGCACAGTCTGAGCGTGACCTTCGATGACCGGCGCGTGACTTACGATTGGAGCGAGACGGACCAGCTCGTGCTGGCTTATGCCGTATCGGTCCATAAAAGCCAGGGGTCCGAGTTCCCGGCGGTGGTCATCCCGCTGGTCACGTCCCATTATATGATGCTACAGCGCAACCTGCTCTACACCGCCATCACGCGTGCCAGGCAGTTGTGCGTGCTGGTGGGCAGTCGCCGTGCCATCGGCATCGCCGTGCGTAATAACAAGGTGGCACACCGCTACACAGCACTTGATTGGAGGTTGCGGAGAAACTTTTAATTTATCCGTTATAATCTCATTTGGGGGTAATCCACGCTTTTCAACTGCCGGGGAGGCTTTGTGTCATGCCAGTAAAGAAATTATCTCTTCTTTTCATCATCCTGATTGGTTTGGTCCGGCTGGTAGCTGGGGGTATCCCGGAAATATCCTCCACCGGGCAGGCACCTTCAGCCACCCCTGTCGCCCCTGAGCCGTTCCCCTTCTCCGACCGCTACCCGGCTGAGGTTACCTTAAACTCGACCGCGGACCTGGAGATGCTGACCCGCCTGGGGATTGATGTCGGTGACATCCGCCCGGCTGATCCAGCTCACCCTTTCCCACAGTCAGGCAGCCCTTTTGAAAGCCTGATCGCAACCGTCTATATCAACGCCGTTGAAGCGGAACGTTTGGCCCGGGAGGGCCTGGTCGCTGTGACCATACCCAACCGGAGCCTGCGGGCCTTCCATCAGTATGGCCCGGGTACTAACACCCCCGGCGGGTGGCCCACCTACGAGCAGTTCGTGACCCGCATGCAGAACCTGGCTAATGCCCACCCAAACCTGGTGCGGATGGTATCGATCGGGCAATCGGTGCAGGGACGGCAGCTCTGGATGCTCAAAATCAGCGATAACCCCGACCTCGAAGAGGATGAGCCCGAGTTCAAATACACCAGCACCATGCACGGCAACGAGCCGGTTGGCACGGAGATGACACTCCGCCTGGCAGAGTTGCTGGTTAATAGCTACGGCAGCGACCCGGACCTGACCCGGCTGGAAAACGAGATGGAGATCTGGCTCTTCCCCCTCTATAACCCCGATGGGTACGTTAACGGCAGCCGCTACAATGCCCACGGCGTTGACCTCAACCGTAATTTCCCGGACCCCATCACCGATCCGGTAGACGACCCAACCGGGCGCGAGCCGGAGACGCAGGCGACCATGTATTGGGGTTACGCGCACCGCGTTGCTATGGGGGCCAATTACCACACCGGCGCCCTGGTGGTCAATTATCCCTGGGATGGCACAGGCCACACCCCACCCAATTCACTGGATAACGACCTGTTCTACAATTTTAGTGTCGGTTACGCCATCCACAATCCGATGATCTGGAATGGCGGCTTTCCAAATGGCGTCATTCAGGGCTGGCAGTGGTACACCATACGCGGCGGGATGCAGGACTGGGCATATGACTGGCACGGAGAGCACCACATAACCATCGAGATTTCTAACCAACAACCGCCACTCTACACCCAGATGGATACCTACTGGAACGCCAACCGCGATGCTATGCTATGGTGGATGCAGCGCTCTCTGACCGGCCTACGCGGCCTGGTGCTCGATGCCCGGGACAGCGTACCGCTGGATGCTACGGTTTCCGTATCCGGGATGGGAGCGCCTAACTCGGTTCAAGCCGACCCTCAGGTGGGTGATTACCACCGCATGATCTATCCAGGCAATTACAATATCACCTCTGCCGCGGCTGGATACCTGAACCAGACCAGACCAGTCACCGTCGTTTCCGATGTGGCGACCGTCCAAAACTTCGCCATGTGCCCGACGGCCTCCTGGACGGTCACCGGGACGGTCACCGAGGCAGGAACCGGCATACCTCTCGATGCGACGATCGAACTGGTTGGTTCTCCAATCATCACCCACACCGATCCGGTTACCGGGTTTTATTCATTAGCTGTATGCCCCTGGACATATACGATGCGGGTGACTGCTCCAGGACATCGGCCTGCCGAGCGTCAGGTTACCGTTAACAGTCCACAGACCCAAGATTTTGATTTGATACGGCTGCCGGACCTGGGGCTGTCTGTAAACCAGGCTGGCGTCGCCTCCAGCCTGCCTGGAGAGCGCTTGGATTACCATCTGGTAGTGCAGAACAGCGGAGGCCCGACCACAGCCACGGTAACCGATACCCTGCCAATCAATGTCACCTGGGCCGACACCCTGACCGCAACCCAAGGCACGCCCTCTTTTACTGGCGGTCACATTACCTGGCTAGGGCTAGTAGATCAGGATCAGGCTGTGACCATCACCTATGCGGTCACGACTAACCAATGCCTCGCGGCCGGGACTACGATTTTTAACCTGGCCCAACTTAAAGACAGCATCGGCACAGTGCTCACACGCACGGCGACTGTGACCGTGAGTAACGCGGCCCCAGAGATACCCTCAGCACCTTCGCCAGCCAACGGTGCAATCGACCAACCGCCCGATATCCGGTTGGCCTGGTCCTCCGGCACCGACCTCAACTGCGACCCGATTACCTATCAAGTAGCTT
>CAZPWU010000025.1:0-11281 GCA_964590325.1 uncultured Anaerolineaceae bacterium
AACCCAGCCAACCTCGCGATGCCTCAGGTAAGGCTGCTGTTATCCTTTATTTCCCTGTTGTTAATTCGACTGGACCGCGAGCGCCTGCAGCGCCAGCGACCTCCACAGCCTCGAAACCTGAACCCAAGCCGGAGACTTATATCGTCAAGCGTGGGGATTATTTAAAGGCACTCGCTGACCGCTTCGGGGTGGATTGGCAAGACCTGGCAGCTTTAAATCAGATCATATTCCCCTATATCATTTATCCCGGTCAGGTGCTTCGTATTCGGTGATTTAGGAAGGAACTACCGAAAATCTGGGTGTTGGGCGGGCGTACGCCCGCCCAACACCCAGATTTTCGGGCTTTTTGGGTTACCTATTATAGTCCGGAGGGCGGAGGGGTTACTGCGACCCTGGCCTTACGTCGCTTCCGTAGATATACGACGATGCTGCGGATGATCAGGAAAGGCAGCAAGAGGACGATCACCAGCACCGGAGCTACAAGCAAGACGATCCAGATCAGGGCATTAACCAGGAACTTAAGCGTGACGATCAGTGCTTGCAAGGCACTCTTGGCTACTCCCGCTGGCTGCCAGCCGCCGATCGTTAGCGGTTGCATGGCCTTGTTTGCTTTTAACTCCACCGATATCAGGGAAAGAGCCGCTGAATCATCATAATACTTAATCTGTCCCTTGATGACCTCGATCTGCTCTTGCACCTGGGTCAGCTGGTTGTAGACATTCAATACATCTTCGGTCTTGGTGGCTGAGGCCATGATCTCTTTCAGCTGTGACTCGGCTGCCTGCAGGTTGCCTAAGCGAGACTGCAGATCGGTGTATTCCTTGGTCACATCCTGGCTGGAGATGTCCTCTCGGATGACCGGTTGGGTAGTCTCAGTCTTGATACGAGAGAGGGCCTCATCCAGTCGCTCTGCCGGGACACGGATTGTAATGGAGACTTGCGGGACTTGCGAGCCATTGTCCAGCGGGACCTGTTGCATGCTGGCAGAGACCACAAAACCACCCATCTCTTCAGCCATCTTGGTGATGTTATCCATGGATTTGGTCGGGTCATCTACAGCCAGCGATAGACTGGCGTTTTTAATCACGATGTGCTTGACCTCGGGGATGTTGCTCGCATAGACCGAGTTGGCATCACTAATCTGGGACTGGCTTTCCATCGGAGAGGCTGCGGGTTGCCCCCCTTCAGTGGACTGCACCGATTCCCGTACTAGCAGTTGAGGTGCGGTTGTTTTTGCTCCGCCACACGCTGCTAATAACACTTCCAGAATACTTAAAGCGATCAGAACTCTCTTTAGCATGGGGTCCTCCTTCGAGAATATGTCCTTTGATTTTCCCCTCAGACGCAGTATCTTTGTAAATAGTTCCAGCTATAAAAAACCTTCAGGGGAAATCCTGCTTTACCAACCTGCACTTAGACGCTGGATATGGCGTTCTGGCAGATCAACCGCGAACATCCGTGCCTGGACGGCTGCGATGTCGTAAGTCACGCGACGGTACTCCCAGAGGTTTTGGTCGGGGTCATAAATGGCGTATGCGGCGCGTGGGTCACGGTCGCGCGGCTGACCGACTGAACCTGGGTTGAAGATGGCGCGTGGGGCCATGGTTATTTGCAATGAGGCTTCGGGGACGAACAACCTTGCTATACGACTCTCGTCCGGCAGGTAATACATCACAGGCAAATGGGTATGCCCTACAAAACAGTAGGGTGTTTCAAAGTAATCGAAGTTTAAGGTGGCAGTGCGCGTATCGAGTAAGTATTCCCAAACTGGCTGACGGGGACTGCCATGTGCTAATACGACGTGATCCCATATCTTGGTTTCAGGTAGTTTCTGCAAGAAAGTTATGCTTTCCTGCGTGAGGGTCTTCTGGGTCCAGTAAATTGCCAAGCGGGCTTCGAGGTTGAAGGTGTCGATATCTATTTGCCGTAGAACGGCAGCGTCATGATTGCCGAGCATGCAGATCAGGTTTGGTTGCTCGCGGACGCGAACGATACATTCATTCGGGTCTGGTCCATAGCCGACCAGGTCACCCAGGCACCAAATGGCATCGACGCTACCCGCATCTTTCAGAACAGCCTCAAGAGCGGTCAGGTTGGCGTGGATGTCGGAGATAATGAGGATGCGCATGAGAGAAGTTTCGGTTTATAAGATAGTGGGTTTGTGTACTAATTTGGATAATTATACTTCCTCATCCATTTTTCCACACCTGGTATAGCCCTAGTTTACCCCCCTCACCGTCCGAGAGAAAGGTTTCATAGATAGTGAAGCCTGTCTGCGCAGCCAGAGACCTCAGCTCATCTTCGCTAAAATGATGCACATAGCGCAGGCCGTGTCCACCGCCTCGCCAGTCCAGCAAATAATCGCCGGTCTCTACGTCAGCATCGGTCAATCCGACAACCTCCCAGGGTTGGATGCGGGAGCGCAGGCGTGGGCTGTTTAGAAATTGCCATTCAGAGTGGATAAACCAACCGCCGAGTGAGAGGAGTGATCTTACCTTGCGCAGCAATTGCAGGCGTAGATCAACCCCGGGCAAGTGGTGCAAGACTCCAAAGGCAAGGATGGTATTAAATGATAAAGGGGAAGTGAGAGTTGAGAGTTGTGTACGGTCATCGTAAGTTTGTGATTTAGAAATGGCCGCGTCCCAATCCCGGGTGGAGAGGTCAGCCTGGATGAAGGTGAACCGGTTTGCTAAAGCGGGAAAATTGACCAGAAGCCTGATAGCCTCACTTAAAAATTCGGAGCTAAAATCTACCCCAACATAGGTGCCGTTAAAGCCACGTTGAGCCAGCCTACGGGCCAGCCCTCCGTTGCCGCAACCCAGGTCTAAGATGACCGCTGCGCCATGTAATCTATCCAATATTTTTACTACCCCCGGCTGCAACCGCTGCCGGGTCGCTGAAAATTGGACTGAAAATGTCTGGTAAAATTGGTGGTTAAGCGCAATCAGTTTAAAAACCGTGTCCGCGTTCACGTGGACATTATAGCGTGATATGGATAAACAGACCTGGTTCGAAACCCGCCAATATACCCCTGAAATCCTGGAGCTGGCGCGAAAAGTATTGGAAGAGGTGCGCGCTGGCAGCAAGGTTTCTGATGCTGTCCAGCGATACCCTTTGACCGGTGGAGGTTACCTGGGTAAGCATGTGTTGGTAGCAGCTTACCGTCAGTTGACAGAAAGTAGGGAGTGGTCACCTGACCCAACCATTTTAGAACGAATCAGGATGAAGCCAGTGCGCACACTATCGGGTGTAACAACAGTGACTGTGCTTACCAAACCTTATCCTTGTCCGGCGCACTGTATATTCTGCCCGACCGATGTACGTATGCCTAAGAGCTACTTACCCGACGAGCCTGGTGCAAGGCGTGCCCTGGAGAACAACTTTAAGCCCTTCGACCAGGTGAGCTCACGTATCCACGCGCTGGAAGCGGTTGGGCATCCGACCGATAAAATTGAGCTGTTGATACTGGGCGGTACATGGAGCGCCTACCGCAGGGATTATCAGAAGTGGTTTATCCAGCACTGTTTTGATGCCATGAATGAGGTCGACTCGACGACCCTGGAAGAGGCACATGCTATCAATGAGACTGCGCCTCACCGCAATGTGGGACTGGTCATCGAGACCCGTCCAGACCGGGTAAATCCTCGTGAGCTTGCCTGGCTGCGTTCATTGGGGGTAACTAAGATCCAAATGGGCGTCCAGAGCCTGGACGATCGTATCCTGGAGCTGAACCAGCGCGGCCATACGGTAGAGGAGACGCACCATGCTGTGGCGATGTTACGAGCTGCTGGGTTTAAAATCGTGCTGCACTGGATGCCTAACCTGTGTGGTGCCACACTCGCTTCGGATCGGGTGGATTTTCTGCGACTGTGGGACGGCCTTTGCCCGGATGAGATAAAGATTTACCCCACCCAATTACTGGCAAACGCGGAGCTGTACGATTTCTGGCTGCGCGGTGAGTATCAGCCTTATACGACGGAGGAACTGGTCGATCTGATCGCTGATATCAAAACGACCATACCACGCTACTGCCGTGTCAATCGGGTGGTGCGTGACATCCCTTCTACCAATGTGGTCGCTGGCAATAAACGGACCAGTTTGCGGCAGGATGTCCATCTGGAAATGAAGCGCCGCGGTACATCTTGCCAGTGCATACGCTGCCGAGAGGTGAGGGATCAGAAGATCGATGTGAATACCCTCCGCCTGGAAGACCTGGTGTATCAGGCCGATGGAGCCGAAGAGCATTTCCTTTCGTTCGTGACACCTGAGGACAAACTAGCTGGTTTTCTACGTCTCTCGCTGCCTGGACCAGACGTGCCAGGAACAGGCTTAAGGGATTTAGAAGAAGCAGCACTGATTCGGGAGGTGCACATTTTCGGTCAATCGCTGCCCGTGGGTGAAGATCAGCTTGGTGTGGCCCAGCATTCCGGGCTGGGGAGGGGGCTGATTCAGCAGGCTGAGGCCATCGCCCAGCAGCGAGGGTTCCACCGACTGGCGGTTATCTCAGCGGTAGGCACGCGACGCTATTATATAGATAGAGGTTTTGAGCGCGGGGAATTATATCTGGTTAAGCAGTTGGCACCTTTTTGATGGTCGTATAGCAAGTATTATTGAGTTTCTATGTGACACTTGGCATGCACAGAGAGGATAAGCGTCTCTTGCATTCGATGCAAAAATTTGTCAGAATCTATAAGTTGTCGATTCTCATCTTCATATCTTCCCTTTAGAAAGGGGTCTGTCTATGTGTGCTAAAAATGCATTTCCTGGTTTACGACGCTTTACTCCAATCCCCCTTAAATTACGCTCTCCTGTTCCCTCTGATATCGATATCGCCCAAGAAGCCGAATTAAAGCCCATCAGCCAGGTCGCAGACGAACTTGGTCTGGACTCTGCAGAGCTCGAACTATATGGTAATTTCAAGGCCAAGGTTCGCCTTGAGGTGTTGGAACGGCTGAAGGATGTCCCCGACGGTAAGTATGTCGATGTGACTGCCATTACACCGACTCCATTGGGGGAAGGGAAAACCACGACAATGGTTGGTTTATCTCAGGCATTGGGAGCTCACCTGGGAAAACGAGTCTTCACCTGCATCCGCCAGCCCAGTCAGGGTCCTACGTTCGGGATCAAGGGAGGTGCGGCCGGTGGGGGCTACAGCCAGGTTGTGCCAATGGAGGATTTTAACCTTCATCTCACAGGCGATATCCACGCCATCACCGCTGCTCATAATCTGATGTCGGCTGCTATTGACGCTCGCATCCTGCATGAGGCCTCTCAAGACGACGAGAAGCTGTTTAACGCTCTGTGCCCTCCGGATAAACAAGGCAATCGCCGCTTTTCTTCGAATATGTTGCGTCGCTTGAAGAAGCTGGGTATTGATAAGACCAATCCCAACGACTTGACCCCTGCAGAACGCAGCCGTTTTGCCCGCCTCGATATTGACCCCAACAGCCTCACCTGGCGACGCGTAATTGACACCAGCGACCGCTTCTTAAGGGAAATCACTATCGGTGAGGGGCCGGAGGAGAAGGGTTTCACCCGTAAGTCAGGCTTTGATATCACTGTTTCCAGCGAAATCATGGCTATCCTGGCCTTGACGACGGATCTGAAGGATATGCGCGACCGTCTGGGTCGTATCGTCTTCGGCACCAACAAGAAAGGTGAAGCGGTCACTGCCGAAGACCTTGGCGTTGCCGGGGCTCTTACAGTTTTAATGAAGGATGCTATTAAGCCGAACCTGATGCAGACCCTGGAAGGTACCCCGGTCTTTTGCCATGCCGGTCCTTTTGCCAATATCGCTCATGGTAACAGCTCTATCATCGCCGACCGCATTGCCCTTAAGCTGGCAGATTATGTGATCACCGAATCCGGCTTCGGTGCTGACGTCGGCATGGAGAAATTCCTTGATATTAAATGCCGTTATTCGGGTTTAATCCCGAATGCCGTCGTCCTGGTAGCGACAGTGAGGGCGCTGAAGATGCACGGTGGTGGACCTAAAGTTGTTGCCGGGAAACCCCTGGCTTCAGCCTATACTGACGAAAACATCGACCTGTTGCGCGCTGGCTTACCCAATCTGCAGCATCACATCAGGAATATCTTGCGATTTGGCCTCCCTGCGGTGGTAGCGGTGAACTCGTTTGCTACCGATACCCCGGCAGAGATCGAGCTTGTACGCCAGGCGGCTGTGGATGCTGGGGCTGACGATGCAGTGGTTTGCACGCACTGGATGGAGGGCGGTCGTGGGGCCGTTGCTCTGGCTGAGGCAGTCATCAAAGCAGCCGAGAAGCCCAGTAATTTCAAATTCCTCTACCCGTTGGACCTCTCTATCAAAGAGAAGATCGAAATTATCTGCAAGGAAATCTACGGCGCGGATGGTGTTGATTATCTCCCCGAGGCAGAGGCCAAGATAGCGCTCTATACCCGACTTGGTTTCGATAAACTACCGTTAAACATGGCGAAGACTCACCTCAGCCTCAGCCACGACCCGGCTTTGAAAGGGGTTCCGAAAGGTTACCGGATCCCGATCCGGGATATCCGCGCCTCGGTAGGGGCTGGCTTCCTGTACCCATTATTAGGCGAGATGCGGACGATGCCCGGCCTTCCCACTCGTCCGGTGTTCTATGATGTCGACCTGGATCTTGAGACCATGCGTGTAGTTGGCTTGTTCTAGTGTTTTCAATCCCGTAGGAAAAGCTGTACAATACTGAAAACAATGATTTGCGGGGGCAAAACCCCCGCAAATCGTTGTTATTCTGATTCATAGGAATTTAGGTTTCACAAAAGTGTCAGGTGGCCTGAAAGTGCCTCCCTTTTGCATAAACTGTTCTATAATTTAGCTAATGGTAAACCAGTCCCGACCACGTAAGAAGCCAGTTCAATCACCGAAATCAGAGCTGCGGCATGCTTTGGATACTGCAGCAGCCATGCTCCAGCACTCTGTGTATTCTGAGACTGGTGTTCTACAGGCCTTTAACGAACAGGTGAATGGACTGGGGCTGTATGGTAGCATCTATCTTCTTGAAGAGTCGGGCCAATACCTGGTAGTCCGTGCAATTGCCCATCCTGATCAGGTAAAGTTAAAGGAACAGATTGGCGATGGAGTGGAAGACTACCGCTATGTAATTGCCGAGGTAGAAATTTTACGGGATATTATCAGTAACGGTAAAGCCTGCTTTGTTGACGGCTCTACTATTACCTTACCGTATACCGTGAAGGATTCAGTCAAAGATAAAACCATGGACATCCTGGCGGCTATCTACAAGCTGCCGGGTATTTTTGCTCCACTCCGATCTGAAGGATGTGTAAAGGGCGTATTATCTCTCTTCAGTAGAGAGATCTCCCCGGACGACATTCAGGTAGTTGACGGCTTTGCTGGGCATGTCTCAATTGCTCTGGACAATGCCCGTATCTACACCTCTCTGCGCCAGGCTGAGGCTCAATATCGCTGCCTGTTTGAGTCAGCCAGTGAAGGTATCCTGATCATTGACCCCAACACATACCATATTCTATCAGCTAACAACAGAGCTATTGAGATCATCGGTCGAAGCGAGACTGAACTGCAATCGATATCTTTATGGGATATCCACAAACCGGAGGTCATCCCTAAAGAACGAGAGATATTCGCGACGATGCAGGATAAGGGCAATTGGGTGGTCGAGTTTCCCATCCATGACCCCAATGGTCCAACTCGTCTGATACGCATCTCGGCGACTCTATTCCAGGTAAACGGTCGTCAACTGATCCAGGGTTTAGTCACCGATATCACCGAACGCCAACGCGCCGAGGAAGCTTTGCAGGAGAGTGAGGCCCGTTTTCGCACCCTGACGGAGACCACTGCATCAGCTATTTTTATCTATCAGGACGAGAAGTTCATCTACATAAACCCTGCTCTTGAGGCGATTAGTGGGTATACCCACGACGAGCTTCTCCAAATGAATTTTTGGGATTTTGTGCATCCCGCATCGAATGAACTTGTCAAAGCGCGCGAGCTGGCACGACAAAAGGGTGAGCACCTTCCCCAAAGGTATGAATTTAAAATAATTAACAAAAAGGGTGAGGAGCGTTGGATTGATTTTACGGCAGGGATTATTGATTACCACGGAAAACCGGCCGGGCTGGGGACAGCCTTCGATATCACTGAACGGAAAGAGGCAGAATACGCGGTGCGCCGCCGGGCTGAGGAATTATCTGGATTGCACGCTGTATCTCTAGACATCACTGCCTCCCTCAATATTCCATCGTTGCTTCAAACGATTGTAGAGCGAGCTGTCAGGTTATTAAATGCGTCGGGAGGCTGCCTGTATCTTTGCGATGTAGATGAAAGTGTGACACGCTGCGTGGTGAGTTTTAATACCCTGCAGAACTATAATGGTACGCTTCTGAATCATGGTGAAGGCGCGGCCGGAAAGGTAGCCCAGACTGGGAAGCCGTTAATAATTGGCGATTATCATAACTGGCCTGGTCGGTCTGCTATCTTTGAGGGAGAAAAGTGCACTGCCGTGTTGGATGTACCTATGATTTGGAAAGATCGGGTCATCGGTGTAATTGATGTTCATGTTAATGACGAGACACGTTCCTTTACGAAATCTGACCTTGATTTACTCACCCTGTTCGCAGATCAGGCGGCTATTGCTATCGAAAATTCCCGCCTTTTTGAGTCCGCTGAAAAACGGGCCGTTGAGTTGGAAGCGATACGTCAGGCAAGCCTTAGCCTGACCGCCAGCCTGGACCCGAAAACAGTATTAGATACTATTCTGAAGAGTGCTCTTAATTTCATGCCAGGGGCTCAAGACGCCCATATATTTATATACCATCCCGAGGATGGTGGTTCTCTTACCTTTGGGGCAGCACTTTGGTCGGGTGGCCACCAGGAGCAGACATTTACGAAACCTCGGCCCAATGGAATGACCATAACGGTGGCGCGTACCGGGCAGACCATCGTTGTTCCTGATATGAAGACACATCCTCTATTCACCGATGTCCTCGGTGAACCAGGTTGGGACGGGTCTATTATCGGTCTGCCACTAAAAATTGGTTCACGTGTGGTCGGCGTAATGAACGTTTCTTATACCCAACCGCGTGAATTTAATGAAGCTGAGCTAAGGGTGCTTCGTTTGCTAGGTGACCAGGCCGCCATCGTTGTCGAAAATTCCCGTTTGTATGAGCAAGCTGCTACTGAACGGCGTCATTTGCAACTGCTCTACGATGTAGGTAATGAACTGGTTGCCAGTTTGGATCAGGATGTATTATTAAACCGTGCGATCACTCTCACCTGCCGGGCTCTAAACGGTTTGAATGGAGAGGTTTTCATCTTTGAGCCAGACACACAGCGATTGAGCTTGCGAGCTCTGTATGGTCGATACCAGGATGAGGCGACCATGTTAGACACACAAATGAACCTTACCCTTGGCAAGGGTCTGGCAGGTTGGGTGGCCGAGCATCGCCAGCCTGCCTACGTGCCAGAAGTCAAACAGGATCCACGCTGGTTGGATATCCCTGGTCTGGATGAGGAAGTGCACGCCGCACTGGTCGCACCAATAATGCAAGGTGAACGCCTGTTGGGGGTATTGTCTGTACTAAATGAACAGCCTGCATCTTTTACAGCGGATCATCTTGACTTACTTCAGGCGATTTGCCAACAGGTCGGAACGGCACTCAGCAATACTGAGCGATACCAGCAGGTTCAGGATCTCGTTGACAGGCTGGCGGATGAACAAAGCCGTTTAGAGAGTCTAATCGAACGGTTGCCAGTTGGAGCCATCCTGCTTGACGCTGACCACCGGATCCAGGTGGCCAACCCGCAGGGCATGGCGATCCTATCAACGCTCGGCTCTGTCAGGCTGGGTGAGGTGTTGACTCAGCTTGGTCCCACTTCTTTGTCCGATTTGATCGCCCACCAGGATGACGAGTTGCCGGTGGAAATAATCAATGATGGTTCTCCACGCAGTATTTTTGAAGCCCAAGTCCGTCCCATCGGAGGGGAAGCACACCAGTGGGTATTAACACTCCGGGATGTCACTCGCGAACGCGAGAACATGGCACGAATTCAGATGCAGGAGCGCCTGGCCACGGTCGGTCAACTGGCGGCTGGGATATCCCATGACTTTAACAACATCATGGCTGCTATCCTGGTTTACTCAGACTTATTGATGACCGACGCCAGCCTCACGCCATCCACCCGCGACCGGTTGAGAATTATCCAGCAACAGGTCCAACGCGCGGCCAGCCTGATCCGGCAAATCCTGGATTTCAGCCGCCGAACTGTTATGGAACCCAGTCCACTCGACCTGCTGCCTTTCATTAAAGAGCTGGATAAACTTTTAACGCGCGTCTTGCCTGAAACCATCCATTTGGAACTGACCTACCAGCCCGGCAGCTACATGGTGAACGCTGACCCAACCCGCCTGCAGCAGGTGTTTATGAACCTGGCTCTCAATGCGCGGGATGCTATGCCCCAGGGAGGCAGTCTACATTTTGATCTCAAACGCGTGCATGTTGAGCCAAGTGAGGCACATCCTTTCACTGAGCTGACCCCAGGTGATTGGATCTACATTTCAGTTTCAGACACTGGCGAGGGCATGCCCGCGGAAGTCCTCAACCACATCTTTGAGCCATTCTTTACCACTAAACCCTTTGGGCAAGGCACGGGCCTGGGGCTTTCCCAGGTTTACGGGATTATAAAACAACACGAAGGATTTATTGATGTACAAAGCAAGCCCGACGAGGGGACCAGCTTTATGATATACCTGCCAGAAATAGCCCAGCCAAAAGGTGAGGAAGTCCGCCGTGAAGTTCCAGAAATGTTTGACGGGGCCGGAAAGACGGTATTGGTGGTGGAGGATGACCAGACGACCCGCGATGCGCTCCAAACCCTGTTGAAGGCACACAACTTCTGGGTGCTGACGGCTTCAAACGGGATTGAGGCGTTAAGAATCCTGGGTCAGGCAGGGGTATCCATCGCTTTGGTCGTGACCGATGTGGTCATGCCTGAGATGGGAGGGATAACCCTTTACCAGGTTATGCGCAGGCGTTGGCCGAAGATCAAGGTTATGTTAATCACCGGGCATCCGCTGGAGACAGAGAACAAGGCCTTGATTGAGAAAGGCAATATCAAGTGGTTGCAGAAACCCTTCTCGGTGCGCGATTTCAGCAATGCTGTGCAAGCCCTGTTCATGACTAATTGAGCAGCTCATTCGATTACCCCCCTGCCCAACAGTGCCGCCACTGCCCCCGGGTATTGATATCTAACAATTTTTAATGATCCATTTTAACCGGATAAATGCTG
>CAZPWU010000026.1:0-9822 GCA_964590325.1 uncultured Anaerolineaceae bacterium
GGAGATGTCGGCAATAATCCCCTTAAAGCGCTTCTTGTTGGTACGCAGCCGGGAGATAAGCGTGTCCAGCTTGCGTAGCTGGGCCAGCAGGACTGCAGCGGTCAGCTCGGTCATGCGGAAATCCACGCCGAAGAAGGGCCGCTGCCCGACCTCGACGCCGGTGCGGTTGGGCGAGTGCCCCTGGTCGTGGAAGCCGAAGAAACGGCGATAAGCGGTCTCATCATCGGTGACGACCATGCCACCATCCCCGGCGGTGATGGTCTTAAATATGTTAAAGCTATAGATCCCGGCGTGGCCAATAGACCCGACCGACCGGCCTTTATAGCTGGCCCCGAAGGCCTGGGCGCAGTCCTCGATGAGCAGCAGACCGTGCTCGTCGGCGATGGCCTTGAGCTCGTCGAGACGGGCCGGGTTACCAAGCATGTGCACCGCCAGGATCGCCTTTGTGCGGGGGGTGATCTTGCGGCGTACGTCAGCGGGGTCCAGGTTAAGGGTGCGGTCGACCTCGGCCAAGATGGGGATAGCGCGCGAATAGACCACCGAGGACATGCTGGCGATAAAGGTGTAGCCTGGTACGATGACCTCATCGCCGGGACCGACGCCCAATCCACCCAATGCCGCCTGCAGGGCGGAGGTGCCGGAGTTGACGGCGACGGCGTATTTGACACCGGCGAGCCTGGCCACCTCTTGCTCGAGTGTGTAGACCTTGGCCTTGAAAGCCGGGTTGTCCGGGCTGCCGTAGCGAAACAGGTAGCCCGATTCGAGGACTTCTAAGAGCTCCCTCTTTTCCTCTTCACCGATGAGTTCCATTCCTGGTCCTGGCATATTATCGTCTCCTTTTGTTTATAAAGCGTACAGCAAGCAGCAATTTGTACTTGCGGGTGTTCTTTTGAGGTGTCATTGCGAGCGTTCTTGACGAAGCAATCCTTGTATCTGCCGTAAAAGAGCGATTGCTTCGTCGCACATAACGCTTCTCGCAAAGACACGTCTTTTTATTCCTTATGCTCCTCCTCCTGGTTGGATGGAGCAGACCGCGGCACGCTGACGGTCGGACAATTCGATGACCAACCCATCATCCATAAGATCTTTTCCACTCATGATCTGCTCCACATCTTCCCGGGGGCCTTCCAGTTTTACACGATAGCTGGCAGCCGCATCCAGGCCGCGCAGGCAGAAAGCCAGGCGGCTGCGGGCGTCTGCCAGACGGTAGGCGAAAAGCAGGCTGGTCGTATCGGCGGGGTTTTGGAGCTGGTAAGCGATCCAGCCGGTGCGGTCTTCGATCAGCGCGGGAGGGGTCAGAAGGTGTGCGGATGATCCGGTGATAAACCGCCGCCACTGCTTATAAAAGCGGATCGCCCAATGCAGCCGGTCTTTAGCCTCCGTTGGCAGCCCGGCCAGGTCACCGCTCAGCCCGAAGACCCCCGGGAGAGCGGCGAGGGCGGCGAAATCGACATCTACAGTCTCGGATGGCTGCCAACCTGCACCGGATGGGGTGAGCAGTGTCACGGGCCATTTTTCCGGCTCGTAGACGCCGTACCAGGTGATGTCATCCTTCGCCGGGCGCAGGACCGCCCATTTCGCCAAGCGTCCCGGGGGCAGGCGTAGCAATGCGCCCTGATAAATGCGCAGGACATCGATTGGGTTTACTGTATCAGACAGGAAATGGCCGTCAAAATGAGACAATGTGTTCAGGTCCAGGCGCATACCACCGCTGGCGCAGCCTTCGAAGAAAGTATCCGGGTAACGCGGGCGGATCTCGTCTAAAAGCTGATACCAGCGTTCGTAATAACGCGAAAGCTCAGCCCCCGAGGCGTCTACCCCGAGCGGGAAGTTGAAATCCACCTTGATCCATGCCAGCCGGTAGGTATCCAGCAGGTGCATGATCTCATCACGCAGGTAGGCATAAGCCTGTGGGTTGTGTAAGTCGATGCGCGCCAGACTGCCTACGGTCGGCACGAACCATTCCGGGTGAGCCTGGCGGATGGGGGCGCCAGGTGCAAAGCGCTCCGGCTCCATCCACAGACCGAAGCCCAGCCCGGCTGTGCGCACCTCGTCTGCGAATGCTGCCATTTGCCCATGAAAGGCAAAGTCGGTCTTCTCACGCCAGTCGCCGGCCTGGCTGTACCAATCGCGACCCTGTGGGCCGTACCAGCCGGCATCAATTACAAAGACCTCGCAGCCGACCTCTTTCGCCGCAGCTAGCTGCCGACGCAGGCGGGGCACGTCCAGCAGATCAAAGCGGTCGAACCAGGTATTGTAGACGACCGGGGGTTCTGGCCTGGCGTTGGAATATAGATGCTGGTTGATAAAGGCGTGAAAAGGTGGCGCAGCCAGATGGGGTTCGCCGCCCGGCAGCGCCTGGAGCAGGATTTCCGGAAGGTCAATTGCCTCGCCAGGCTGCAGGACGAGGCGCAGGTCCTCGTCGGAGAGACCAAGCTCTACGACGACATAGGGTAGACCACCCAGCATGTCACGTACGCTGAACCGTATCAACCAATTGCCGCGCGGCAGCAGGTGGAAGGCGATACCACGGTCGCTGCCGACCTCACGCAGGCAGGCGTAAGGCGTGCCACTCAGTGTGGTGCGACCCGGCTCGCAGGTTAATACCAGGCTGCTGGCGTGGAGCCGCCTCCAGCTCCCCTGGTTTTCGTTAGCCCAGCGGCTGTCCTGGCTGTAGACCTCGTAATGAGCGGGTGGAAAGACGAAACGCGCCAGGCAACGATAGACGGTGACTGCTTCCTGACCGGTGTTGATCAGCCGGTCTCGGCGGGAGATGACGGCGGTCACACCGTCGAAGGACCACTGGCTTTCGAGGTGCAGCACATCACCGGCAGTCCAAAGGAAACGGGCGTGACCCTGATCGAATGCCGCTTCGACGGGGGCCAGGCTGTTGCCTTCGAAACGCCCCAGGTTGGTGGATAAGAGGGCCAGTCCCTGGGCATTAGCCGAGCCGGTATCCTCCCCGCAGTTCCCACAGGTCATGCCGAACAGGCGGCTCAGCCAGACTTTGCCATCCGCCTCTTGAAATGCCGTCTTTATGTGATCATCTTGACCATAGCTGATGCGACGCATTATGTGTATCCTCTCCACAGCTCGTTTAGAACGCTCAGCGCGGTTTCTTTTACCAGTTGCTCACACTCTGATTCCAGGTCGGGCCATCCGTAATACTTGGGCGCCCCTTGCACCTCGTAGCCACCCAGTTGAAAAGCTTCTGCGGTTGGGATGTAATCAGCACACCCATTGGTGTAGCCATAAACAATTGTGCGCGGGAAAGGGGAATACCGCTGCAGGTAAAGCTGGTACGCGACGAAAACCTCGTGAGTGAGTCCTAGCAGGACGAGATCTTTTCCGAAGGCAAAGCCTTGTGCCTGAAATGGCAACCCGCTCAAAGGAGAGTCGCTCTGAAGCAATGCCTTCATTTGTTCTGCCCATAACATTAGCTGATGCTGGTTATATAGCTCGGATTGGCTTGCACCGCATGCCTGCAAGGCCGAGTACCCCTCCTTCGCCCGATCCAGGATGGCCTCGACCATGGAGGAATTGAGTGGTTTGAAGGGCAGTCGAGATTCTTTAACCACCACGTGGAACGGCCCGGCATCAAATGGTTGCGCGCGGACCGCGGCATCAGCAGCGGCCTCACCTAATATAGCGCCGACGCGCGCGGCTTCTGCATGACCTCCTTGTAGGGGTTCAACGTTGATGTCACCGCAGCAACCTTGGGCAAATAGCGCCGTCACATGACTCCCCAGACGCCGGCGCACGGTCTGAACCGCAGCACCGGGATAGTCTGCGGTGAACAGAGTGCTGGTGATGTGGACAGTGACGGGATGGGCTGCGTGGCTAAACAACACTGCGAGCGGCTGACCGTCTATATGATCCACGCGCAGCACATCGACCCAGGGTGCCACCGGTCCTGCGATGTTGGGCATCATCATCGTCCCATCCGGGGTAGAGAGCCGGCGATTAAAACCGATCTGAACCTTCGTTCGTCCGATGGATAAGGTTGCCGGGAGCGGATGATCAAGCGCACGGGCTACACATTCGGCAGTAGTTGTTACGAGTTGATCTTCCCAATACCGGTTGCGGTGATCCTGTGCCGTACGGTCCCAGTTAATAGTGACGGGAGCGCTGTGTGTGTGAGTGGCTGTCAGCATCAGTCGTTCTGATGGCAAGCCCGAGCGCCTTAAAACCTCCTGACGGATACGGTGGACCAGTTCCAGGTCCAACCCTAGCAGATCCATCGTCACGATGACCAGGCTAACCTTTTCATCGCTTAGAGCTAACGCACGGACAAACAGGTCGTCATGGACGCCCGTCGAAGCCACGCCCCTTGGTTCCAACAGGTCTACGCCGACGGGGGGTGTGATGATCGCTTCAGCCGTGTTGGCAAGTATAGCCATTCTAAGTCCCTTGCGTTCTATTCTCTTGATGGTGTATTAAGTGATACCCGCTGGGGTTTCAACTCCCCGGCTTAAGGGCGCGCCAGGATGAATTCCGCGTCGATATCTCGAAACCCGCTAAAGTGGGTTGAAGATGCCAAACCAAATGTCTGTTAATGGGATTGGACCTGGTGAACGACGTTTTAATCCACGTAAAAGGTACATGGGTATTATATCAGCCTTGGCTGTAAAAGGGCGAGCATAGGGGCGGCGCTAAATGCTCAGATCGACTGTGTCGTGCCGGGCGAGTGTTCTTCCCGATTATGCCGGTTTACCACAAGCCGGGTTTTGTCAGAAGATTTGTATCCCGCTCTGTTTAGCTTCGGCACAAACCTGTGGGTCCCAGCTCCCAAAATGCTGGGCTGCCAGCTTGAGATACCCGACGCTTTGAGGGTCGCGACCCCCAATGGCAGTCGTAAACGCATCCAGGTTAATTGTATTCTCGCAGCCAAGCGCCAGGCCGCAGTCATGGGCAACCTTTTGCCCGGCGGCAATGTCGCGGATATCCCCGGCAGTAAAGACGGCTTCGATGACGCCTTTTACCGAGAACAGGCTGCGGTAGATCTTATTGATATCCACGATACTCTGGTCCAGGTAGGAGTGATCTTTGCCGTGGAATTTCCCCCGGCTCGGGCCCGGGATCAAGCCGAAAAGGTTCTTAATTGAAAAGGTGACCGTGATGGGATCAAATACCAGACGGTATTTCGCCAGGCTCAGCAGCGTCCCTCCTCTCAGCGCGTAAAGCCGCGCAGGCACCTGCCCGTACATTTCCACAAGATGAACGGGTGGATACTGCTCTTCGACAGCCTGCTGGATGAGGGTCGGATTGGCGGTGCGCCCTGCCCAGATTTCTTCGGTAAAATTCAGGTACTCGACATGGTGTTTCTCAAGCACTTTATCAATGCCGGAGTACTCCAGGAACCAGCGGTCGCCCTTGCGCAGGTTTTCCCTGCGCAGGGCTGCAGGGTTTTTTCCCAGCAGGGTTTCTTCGTTCCTGGCCCAGCCGAAGCTCTCGATGACAATGGTTTCTCCCTGGATGACAGACAGGGCCCAGTCCAGGATTTCAGCTTCGGTATAACATTCGACTGTCCCCCAGTTTGGCTTAATCAATATGGGAGGTTCGAGGTTTAACGCCGAGATCATTTCACCAAATTTCTGAGCGTTGGCTGAGGTTTCTACGATCACCTTTCCATTAGATATCATTTATTTACCTCCTTATATCGATGGCCTGGCCTGATGTGGTTTTACCCTGGTGGGATGTCTGAATGGGAGGTCCAGAGGAGAAGAGTTGGTTATATAGTATACTTTATTGGAAAGGTGATTATGTTATGGATCTTGGCTTGAAGGATAAAGTCGCCGTCATCAGCGGGGGTAGTGTGGGCATCGGGCTGGCGATCGCCGAGGGGCTAGCGGCGGAGGGGGTGCACCTGGCATTGTGCGCACGCAACGAGGAGAGGGTCATCCAGGCCGCCCGGTCGATCAGCGACCAGTACGGGGTGAAGGCTATCGGAGTCAAGACCGACGTGAGTAAGCCCGTCGATATCGACCATCTCGTTGATGAGGTTGAAAAGACGTACGGTGGAGCGGACATCCTGATCAACAACGCTGGGACGGGCAGCGAAGAGACCATCCTGAAGGCGCCCGACGAGCGCTGGCAGTACTATTGGGACCTGCACGTGATGGCAGCCGTGCGATTGTCGCGCCTCCTGGCACCGATGATGCGCAGCCGTGGAGGCGGGGTGATCCTCAACAACGCCTCTATCTGCGCAACCCAGCCGCTGGGCTACGAGCCGATCTACAACGTGACCAAGGCTGCCCTGGTGATGTTCTCTAAGTGTCTGGCGAATGAGCTGATCCCGTTCAATATCCGCGTCAACGCCGTCAACCCGGGGCTGGTGATGACCCCTGACTGGCAGAAGACCGCCAGGAAACTGACCGAGGGTAAAGACATCACCTGGCAGGACTACCTCGACCGGATCGCCAAGGACAATGCCCCGATCGGGCGGTTCGCAACCCCGCAGGAGGTGGCCAATCTCTTCGTCTTCCTGTGCTCACCGCGCGCCAGCTACTGTGTGGGCTCGACGTATTATATCGATGGCGGGTGGTTGAAGGTGGTGACCTAGTAAGCGTTCCGGGCTTGGCAGAGCGGGATTGCTTGGACCTGCTGCCGAAAATGTCTTTGCGAGGACATTCTGTGCCTGAAGCAATCGCTCTCTTTTGCCAGGCATTGAGATTGCTTCGGAAAGAACCCTCGCAATGACCCACGCTGAAAATGTCTTTGCGTGGGCGTTTTGTGTCCGCAGCCATCGCTTTTTAAACTGATACAATTCTCGTGATTGAAAGGAGTATAACCATGGAATACCGCAATCTTGGACGGACAGGTATGCAAGTGAGTATGCAGTGCCTGGGCTGTATGATGTTCGGCAGGCGGACCCCTGAAAGCGACTCTCTGGACATCATCGATCGCGCCATCGAAGCAGGCATCAACTTCCTGGATATGGCAAACGTTTACGGGCACGGCAGCAGTGAGGAAACAGTCGGTAAGGCACTCCAGCGTAACGGCAAGCGCGGGCGGATCGTATTGGCGACGAAGGTGCACGGGACGATGGATGAGGCGGACCCCAACGCGCACGGCAACCATCGCCGGCACATCATCGAGCAGTGTGAGGCATCTCTGCGCAGGCTGCAGACAGATTACATTGATCTCTATCAAATCCATCGCCCCGGCTCAGATATACCGATCGACGAGACCTTGCGCGCCCTGGATGACCTGATCCGGGCCGGCAAGGTACGCTACATCGGCACCAGCACTTTCGCGGCCTGGCAGGTGATGGAATCGCTATGGGTCTCCAAAGAGCTGGGGCTGAACCGCTTCGTGTGTGAGCAGCCGCCTTACCACCTGCTCGACCGGCGCATCGAGCGCGAGCTGGTACCGATGGCGATCACCTACGGCATCGGCATCATCCCCTGGTCACCGCTGGCGGGTGGGTTCCTGAGCGGTAAATATAAACGCGGCCAGGCACGGGTGCAAGGGTCACGGTTTGAGAAGGAAAATGAGTGGACTGACCGGCACTTCACCGACCGGGCTTTCGATGTATTGGAGACCCTCGAGAAGATCGCCGGGGAGAAAGGCTGCACGGTCAGCCAATTGGCGCTGGCGTGGTGCGCCCAGCAGCCCGGGATCACCAGCCCGATCATCGGGCCGCGCACCATGGAGCAGTTGGAGGACAACCTGGGTGCACTCAATGTCAAGATCACGGATGAGGATAAGACTCGCATCGACGCGGTGGCACCGCCAGGTCGAGAGATCGTGTCTTACTATGAGGCCGATTTTGGGCCTCACCAATACCGTTGGTAGGGAGGTAACTATGGAATACCGCAGCTTAGGAAGAACTGGTGTGATGATATCGCCCCTTTGCCTGGGGGCGATGAACTTCGGTGGCCCGACCGATGAGAAGGAATCGTTCGCCATCCTCAACCGCGCCCTGGAGGCCGGGATCAATATCATCGATACCGCCAACGTTTACACCGGAGGCGAAAGCGAGCGCATCGTGGGTCGCGCCCTCAAGGAAAACGGCAAGCGCGAGCAGATCGTGCTGGCGACCAAAGTCTACAGCCGGGTGGGCGACCAGCCCAACGACGCCGGCGCTTCACGCTTCCACATTATCAAGGCCTGTGAGGATTCCCTGCACCGCCTGCAGACGGACCACATCGACCTGTACCAGCAGCACCGCCCCTCGCTGACCATCCCGCAGGAGGAGACGCTGCGCGCCTATGATGACCTGGTGCACGCCGGGAAAGTGCGTTACATCGGCAGCTCTACCTTCCCGGCCTGGATGGTCATGGAAGCACTCGCCATCAGTGAGCGCTACGGGCTGGTCCGTTTCGTCAGTGAGCAACCGCCGTATAACCTTCTGGACCGGCGGGTTGAAAATGAGCTGGTACCCCTGTGCCAGAAGTACGGTCTGGCGATACTGCCCTGGTCGCCGCTGGCAGGAGGCATCCTGGCGGGGCGCTATGCCCTTGAGACGGGATTTCCCAGCGATTCGCGAGCAGTAAGGATGGGGAAAATGTTCATGGATCGGGTCACGCGACGGGCGAAAGAGATCGCTGTGCAGGTGGCGGCGATGGCCCAGGAGCGGGAGATGACCGCCTCGCAGCTAGGGCTGCTGTGGCTCAAGGATCAGCCCGGGGTGACCGCGCCGATCATCGGGCCGCGCACCCTGGGGCACCTGGAAGAAGCTCTGGGGATCATGGATAAGAAGCTGGACGACGCCGACCGGCCCTCCTTCGACGAGCTTGTCCATCCGGGCAACGCCGTAGCCGACTTCCACAACAGCAACGATTGGATGAAAGCGAAGATTATGGATTAGGCGGTTAATTTCATCCTATTTATTTAATACATCAACACTGACGCGATCGAACAGCTCGGCGGGGCCGCGCAGATGGATGAGGCGCTCCTCGCCGGGGAGCAGGTCGAAGTAGTTATCGTCGACCGCTATACCGGTGGGGGCTTTGATCTGCACCTGCCAGACGAACGAGTCGGCCATGAAGGTCAATTGGCCGCCAGTCCATTCCCAGGAGTAACGCGCCGGCGGGATGCGCAGCTTATTGTAATTAAAACCTACCAGGAACAGGCGGTTCCGGCTGATTACCTGCCCATCCACCAGGTATCGGGCGTAGACAGCCCAATCGCTTTGGCTTCCAGGGGTTAAATTCGAGATATCCAGCTCCGCTGCCGGGATAGAAGCATTGGGTGGAACAGCCACCTTGATCGTTTGCGGCTGCATTTTCGAGGTGCGCAGGTTGACCAGGCCGTATTCCAGCCTGCCGGGCACCTTCCGTAAGGTGTCGTTGGTCAGCCAGAACAGGACCCTGTCGCCATCCCGCGAGATGCTCGCCAGGACGGGCTCGAAGGCGCTGCGGACGAAGTAGTAGCTCGGTTTCAACCTGAGGTAATAGTCCACCACTGTCCAGCCCACCGCCCCCCAGCAGTCGCTGTACATCCAGAACAGCGCCCCGCTGGTGTTGAACTTGCGCCTGCGCCAGTGTTCCAGGGCGAACTTCAAGGCTTCGGCCTGGATGAGCTGCGCCCACAGAACGTACTCCGCCAGGCTGAGCTGGTCAGCCGGCTTCCAGTATTTCTGCAGTGCTAGCTGGATATTGCCCTTCTCGAACTCATTGTTGTGGAAAGCCCAGGCCTGCGAATCCCGGCGCAGCTCCCCTGGGGGCAGGAATTTCTCCAGGGATTCACGCGCCGGCGGTGCGAGCACACCGAACTCGCTAATAAACTTACCGCGGTCGTCTGCATAGGTCTCGTAATCGGTGCGCGTCTCGGGATCCGGGTTCAGGATGTTGATGTACCAGTGATGCCGGTCTCCCA
>CAZPWU010000026.1:9922-11274 GCA_964590325.1 uncultured Anaerolineaceae bacterium
TCGCTCACGAAAGCGGGGTCGTCGTCAGGATAATAGGCGCAAGCGTAAAGGAAATCCTGCCAGACCAGGATGCCGTACTCGTCGCACAGGTCGTAAAAGCAGGGGTCCTCGTAGATGCCGCCGCCCCAGATGCGGAACATATTGAAGTTGGCCTCGGCTGCCAGGCGCACCAGCTCGCGGTACTTGGCCGGGGTAACGCGCCCCATCAGCGAATCGGCAGGTACCCAATCCGCCCCTTTGCAGAAAACCTTCTGGCCATTGACCGCCAGGGTGAAGGATTCCCCCTCGGCTCCCAGCGGCTCACGTACCAGGCTCACCTCGCGCAGACCGTAGCGGAAGCAGGTCTGGTCGAGAGTCACTTCATCGGCTGCCACGTCCACCTGAGCATCATATAAGTTTGGCTGCCCTAACGGAGCGGGCCACCACAATGCCGGGTCCGGGATATCGAGCTCGATCGTCACCGCCTGCAGGCCAGGCTGGAGGACGGCGTGGAGCTCATTGACGTGGGCGGTCTGACCGCTGAGCCCAATTTTGAGTTTGACCGGTTGAATTTCCGGGGTAAAGTTCTCCAGCTCGAGCAGGGCCAGCAGGTGAGCGCGACCGCCCGGTTGCAGGCTGCTACGCAAACATACATCGCGCAGGGCCACTCGATCATAGGACTTTATCTCTATCCCGCGCCAGATGCCGCAAGTCAGCAGGCGGGGTGCCCAGTCCCATTGGAAGGAGAACTGCGCCTTGCGCACCCACATCCGCCTCAGGTCCATGGACGAGCCCATCTGGCTGTACCTGGCGACCTCCTTACCCTGAGCGGCACGTGTACCCGCATCCAGGCGTATTACAACCAGGTTGGGCCCCTCGTGCAGGAGGTCGGTGAGGTTGAACCGGCAGGGCACGAACATATTATCGTGGTGACCGATGGGTCGGCCGTTAACCCACAGGTCAGCGGTGGTGTCCAAGCCGGCGCAGTGCAGCTCGAGGCGGTCGCCGATGAAGCCGGGCGGGGCCACCACCTGGCGGCTGTACCACCAATCCTTCTCCGCTACCCACTGGCAGTCCAGCGCGTTGCGGCTATAAAGGGGCTCTTCGATGAGACCGGCTGCTAAAAGGTCCAGGTGGACATCGCCCGGTACCTGGGCGACGATGAAATCGTGTCCCTGACCCCCGTTGGCGGGCCAACCCAGGGCCTCTCCTTCACCGGGGTTGCAATAACACAGGTGCCACGTGCCGTTCAGGGTAATGTTTTTCATGGGTAAGCTCCAATTCCAGAATTATCAAATGTCTGTAGGCTATTTTAACCCAAGAGAGAAATAAAAAACACTGGATGTTTTGGCTGCAAAGCAGTCAAAACATCC
>CAZPWU010000027.1:0-11094 GCA_964590325.1 uncultured Anaerolineaceae bacterium
CTGTACGACTTCCTGTGCTTGGACCAACCGGGCAGAATCAATGTCCATTAATACGATTGTGCTGTCCTGCAAGGCAGGTGTGAGTAAAATATCGCTGCATAAGTTGCGGGTAAACACCACACTCCCCGCGCCGATCAAAGTTATTTTGGGCATAAAACACTCCTATATTTCGGTTTTGTTTGAATCCTATTAAGGATAATCCCCAGACTTCTTGTTTATGAATAACTGCTCCGCCCTGGATGGAAATAGCCGGAAAAAGGAAGTGTGCGGGAGTGTATACCTCCCCGCACTCCCTTTTTCTAGAAATTTTAATAACGAAGGATTAGCCTGGGCAGTTGTGTTTATGATATCATAACATTACGTCAAAAATTCACAAGCTGCTGGGAGAATAATCATGCTACCAACTAAAATTGTCCTGATCGGCGCGGGCAGCGCCAGTTTTGGTTTAAATACCCTGGGCGCGCTCATGCGCAGTGAACGCTTGCGCGGTAGCCGCCTGGCCCTCGTCGACCAAAACGCTGAGACGCTGGCTCTTATGTATCGCCTGGCTGACCGCATCAACCGCGAGTGGGACTCACAGATGGTGATCACCTCCCATACTCATCATGTTGAAGCCTTGGAGGGTGCCTCCTTCGTCGTATCCGCGATCGAGGTACCACCGCGTGAGCGTTTATGGCGTATGGATTATGAGATTACGCTGAGGCATGGAGTCCGCCAGCCTTATGCCGAGAACGGTGGACCGGGCGGTCTATTCCATGCTGCACGCAATATCGGACCGGTTTTGAAGATCGCCCACGACATGGAACAGGCTTGTCCTGAGGCATGGTTCATCAACTATACCAATCCTATGATGCGGATTTGCGATGCAATCCATCGCTACAGTAAGATCAAGGTGATCGGCCTATGCCACCAGATATTCGTCGGCTATGGGATGGTCGGTTATCTGCTGGCTGACCGATTAGGTATTAATGTACCCCCAGTACCCATCAGCACCCATGCTGATCCGAAGTTTTGGATACCCCTTGGGAAGATCATCGATCAGACAGTACCTAAGATCGATATCCTGGCTGCCGGTCTGAACCACTTTTCCTGGATGTTGGCTGTTCACGACCGGCGCACCGGTGAAGACCTGTATCCATTAGTTGCCGAACGATGGGAGAACGCCGATCCCTCCTTCGAACCACTTACCCAACGCGTCTATCAGGCTTTTGGTCTCATGCCTATTCCAGGGGACGGGCATCTGTGTGAATACCTGCCTTGGTTGAGTGATCCTGTCACAAAACCCTGGGAAAAATATCATATCAGCCTTTATGATTGGGATGGTGCTGAAAAGAGTCGCGATGAAGCCCATAAGGATATCGCCTTAATGGGTGAGGGGAAGAAGGATATTTCAGACCTGCGTGATGCAGATAGTGAGGGAGCGCTTGAGGTGATTGAAAATATCGCTGGAGCGGGAAATCACTATCACCTGGCAGTGAACTTGCCCAACCAGGGATGCATCACGAATTTACCACCCCAGGCTATTGTAGAAGTGCCGGGAGTGTTCAGCGGAGCAGGGGCTCATGGTGTCGCTGTAGGATCTTTGCCCGATCCGGTCGCTGAATTATTACGGCGGGAGCTGGCTGTGGTGCGCCTGAGTGTGGATGCTGCAGTTCACGGAGACCGGCAGGCAGCATTGCAGTGTTTGCTTCTGGATCCCGTCATCACCGACCTGGATGTAGCCAGGGAAATCCTCGACGATTATTTGGAGACCTATCGCCAGTACCTACCGGTATTTTGGCAATAGATCGTGATAAAAGTAAATATTTAGGCAGAATATAACGCGGTTATTATTACTCTCAACCGCATATATAGGTTAGTTCATTCGGTTATAATATCTCCCGGGAGTATTATCATTGGAAGAACGTGTGCAAAAAATAATGGCGCGAGCTGGTTTGGGCTCGCGCAGGGCGTGTGAGGAGCTTATAGCCACCGGGCGGGTCAATGTTAACGGTAAGGTGGCAACCTTGGGTACCAAGGCAGATCCCCAAGTTGATCTTATCCAGTTAGATGGTCGACCAGTAGCCAGTAACGAACCTCTAGTTTACATCGCTATGTATAAACCACGTGGTGTGTTATCCACAGTTTCACAACCGGATACGCGCACTAAGGTCAGGGATCTCGTACCAGTGTCGGGACGCTTGTATCCGGTCGGTCGGTTGGATGTGGACAGCGAAGGTCTCATGCTGCTGACGAACGACGGTGAATTAGCAAACCGATTGACCCATCCACGCTATGTACACGAAAAAGAATACCGGGTGTTGGTTTCTCGCCACCCAGACGAGGATCAACTGAATGTCTGGCGACATGGGGTGGTGTTAGAGGATGGATTCCGGACTTCACCCGCTCAGGTTAAGGTAGATACGTTGGTTGGCAAGGGAGCCTGGCTCACTGTGATCCTGCATGAGGGACATAAACGCCAGATAAGGGAAATGGGTCGGCAGATCGGCTTGCCGGTCGTTCGGATTGTACGCATTCGCATTGGTAGCCTCCTTTTAGGTAGCCTTAAGCCCGGCGAATGGCGCCATCTAACCCGCAGGGAAATTGACGGTCTAAAAAATAGCCAAACACAAATCAGAGAGGGCAACAGGATATGATATGAAGTTGCTCGTTAAATATGGTGTTTAACTTGCACCTTTTGTATAGTTTTTGTAACGTAGCTCTATCTCAATCTTTAAGGAATATCTATGCAAACGACCACTGAACAACGCCATAATTGGTTAAACCGTCCTTTATCTAACCTGATCAGTTTAAATTGGGAAACCGCCATATTTATATTAATCCTCATCTTGGCAGTATTTACCCGGTTTTACAACCTGGAAGCGCGTGTAATGAGCCACGATGAAACTTCACATACTTACTTCTCGTGGCTGCTTTTCAAACAGGGTAATTATGCACATGATCCTGTCACGCATGGCCCGCTACAGTTTCACCTGGTCGCTTTATCATACTTCTTGTTTGGGGATAGTGATACGACTGCGCGGATCCCAGCGGTTTTATTTAGCATCGCGGCAGTAGCTTTCATGTGGAACTACCGTCGTTACCTGGGGCGTATAGGCTGGCTAGTCACTGCGCTCTTATTTGTGATCTCTCCATTTATGCTTTATTACGCTCGCTATGTGCGTAACGAGTCGTTTGTCGCTCTTTTCGGTGTGATGACTATCTGGGCTACCCTGCGTTATTTTGAAACCGGGCATACGCGTTATATATTCTGGCTCACGGCAGCGATTGTTCTGCACTATACCTCAAAAGAGACATCCTATATTTACACAGCCCAACTGCTGTTATTTTTAGGCATTTACTTCGTATACCGGGTAACGCAGCGTCCTTGGCCAAATACTGAGGCGCGCAACCGGTTCCTCTGGTCGTTGATCCTGGCAATCGGCCTGGCAGGGTCAGGCGTTGTATTAAGCCTTGCTAATAAAAGACTACAGACCCCAACCGGGGCTGAAGCCACTGTCCCGGCAGTACCGGGTCAGAATCTGGCTGCATCTTATCCAGGCATACCCTCCTTTATCTATATTGGTCTTTTATTATTAGGTGGGGTAGCCTTGATTACGGCTATCTACTTCCTGATCAGTGGGAATCTAAAACCTGCACAATCCGAATCCAGGCAGATGCTGCGGTTCATGATCGGTTTCATAGCCATTCCTGTTTTAATCGGACTTATCATAGTTTATGGTCGCTACCTAGCTCAAAATAAACCACTGATGGATCTTTTAGCCCAGGGGCCAGCAGTTCAACCTGTAGCGGGCACTCAGCCCCCAAGCAACCTCCAGGTGTCAATATACTCCATTGCCATTCTCATACCAGCTATATTGGCAGGGTTTGGGCTACTCTTCGCCGGGCGCATGGCGATGAAATTGCCTAAGGAAATCTGGTCGGTTGGCAATGGAGAACGTTCCTTCGACCTGCTCATCGTCATAGGCTCCTTAATACTACCCACCTTATCTGCATTCCTAATTAAATTATTTAGTGATCCATTAGATTACAGCATGCCCGGCATGATCAAGACTGCAACTGTATTGATCCCAATGTTCATGTTGAGCATCGGCATTGGTCTGGGGTGGAATCCCCGCCTCTGGCTGGGCAATGCAGCTCTTTTCTATGGTGTTTTCGTTGTGTTTTATACGACAGTGTTTACGAATGGTGCAGGGTTCTTCACGGGCATGGTCGGGTCTTTGGGCTACTGGATGGCCCAACAGGCGGTCAATCGCGGCACCCAGCCCTGGTATTACTACATATTGGTCGAGATTCCAGTTTACGAGTACTTGCCAGCCCTGGGTAGTTTAATGGCGCTCGGATTTATGCTCTTCCGACGAAAAAACCATTCTGGCGATCTTGTTGCGGAAGTAAAAAATGATGAGGGGCAGGATTCATCGGTACCCGAAGAGATTCAACAAACCCAAATGGCTATCGAACAGGCTCCTGTTCTGCCATTGATCGGCTTTTGGGCTGTTACCAGCATCCTGGCCTATTCCTACGCTGGGGAGAAAATGCCCTGGATAACTGTGCATATTGCCTTGCCGATAATCTTATTAGCCGGTTGGGCGATAGGCCTCATGATTGAATCAACAGATTGGGCAGCTTTACGCCGTAAACGAGGGCTTCTGGTTGTAGTCCTGATTATTGTTTTCATTCTGAGTCTATTGGGTGTCCTGGGCTCCCTCCTGGGTACAAAACCACCCTTCCAGGGTAAAGACCTGGCACAGTTGCAGGCGACCGTTACTTTCATCACAGCATTGCTGACCGCAATCGCCACTGGATGGTGGTTATGGTATTTGTTGAAGGATTGGACTTTTGCCCAAATCAGCCGAACTGCTGCCCTGGTGGTTTTTGCTATATTGGGCGTGCTTACAGCGCGGACCGCGTTCATGGCCTCTTATATTAACTATAACCTGGCTACAGAATATCTTGTTTATGCCCATTGTGGTCCGGGGATTAAAGAAGCCCTGAATCAGATCACGGAGATCTCGCGCAGGACGACAGATGGGTTGGCATTGCAGGTGGCATATGACGACCAAACGACTTACCCTTACTGGTGGTATCTGCGGAATTTCACCAACCAGCGTTATTATGGGAATAACCCCTCCCGTGATTTGCAGGATGTGCCCGTTATTCTAGTAGGCGATACCAATTACAGTAAAATCGAACCAATCGTTGGGCAGGCGTTTTACCAATTTGAGTACATCCGTATCTGGTGGCCGGATGAGAGTTATAAAAACCTGACCTGGAAGAGAATATCATATGCCTTGACCAACCGTGAAATGCGGGCAGCGCTTTGGCAGATCTGGCTTAATCGTGATTACTCCAAGTATGCGACCCTGGCCAGTAGAGATATGAGTATACCGAACTGGCAACCTTCGCAAAGGTTCCGGTTGTATATCCGGAAAGACATCGCGGCTAAGTTATGGAACTACGGCATTGCCCCGTCGGCTGAAACAATCATCGCCGATCCATATGAGGGTAAAGGGATTAAATTAGCTGCTGACCGTGTCATTGGTACATTGGGTAGTGAACCTGGCCAATTTACAACCCCTCGTAACATAGCAGTAGCCCCGGATGGCAGCCTGTATGTTGCCGATACCGGCAATCATCGCATTCAACACCTGTCAGCTGATGGAACGGTGTTGAAAGTCTGGGGTACCTTTGCTGACATCAGCAAAGGAGCTGCTCCAGGTGGCACCTTCTACGAGCCATGGGGAATTGCTGTTGGCCCGGATGGCTCAGTCTATGTCGCAGATACCTGGAACAATCGTATCCAAAAGTTTACCAAAGATGGTGAATTCGTTACCATGTGGGGCTATGGGATCAGCCAGACCGAGGATCCATTAGGTTTTTATGGACCGCGCGCCCTCGTTGTGAATGCTCAAGGGAATGTTTACGTCATGGACACTGGTAATAAACGGGTGGTGATCTTCGACCCTCAGGGAAAGCCGCTCGGGCAGTTTGGTAAGGCGGGTATGGAACCAGGCCAGTTTGATGAGCCGGTAGGGATTGCCCTGGATTCTGATGGCAAGATATATATTGATGATACCTGGAACCAGCGCGTACAGGTCATGTCTCCGGATACAAGTGGAAATTATCTGCCTTTAACTACTTGGGAGATAGCAGGCTGGTATGGTAATTCTGTTGATAACAAACCATATATTGCCGTGGACCAAATGGGGCATGTCTTTATTACAGATCCACTTGGCTATCGTGTTCTGGAATTCACTACCCAAGGCCAGTTTATCCGTTTTTGGGGAGATTCGGGTACAGGTCCAGATGGGTTTGGCCAATTTATAAATGGTATCGCGGTCGATTCCAAGGGTGGAGTATGGGTCTGTGATGCCTTTAACAATCGCATCATGCACTTTTCGCTACCCCCCGAATAATCAGGTGGTATAATCCCAGCGCATTGCACCCTGGGCGTTATACCTATTTAACCGCGGAGACAATCTGCATGAAACTTCACGAATATCAATCGAAGCAAATTTTCGCTAGATATGGCGTTCCTATTCCAAGGGGAAGGGTAGCGGTTACCGCCAGCGAGGCAAGGACAATAGCTGAGGAATTGGGTAGCCGCGTAGTGATTAAATCTCAAGTCCTTGTCGGAGGACGGGGTAAGGCAGGGGGTATTCGTTTGGCTAAAGATCCACATGAAGCTGGAGAGCTTGCCACTCAGATCCTGGCAATGGAAATCAAGGGTTTACCAGTACGCAAAGTTCTGGTCGATGAGGCTGCAAATATCGACAAAGAGATTTACCTGGGTATTACCAATGACCGTGCTGCCCGTAAACCAGTGATGATGGCCTCTGCCGCTGGCGGGATCGAGATTGAGGAAGTAGCCCGTCAGACCCCTGAGAAGATCATCAAGGTGCATATCGACCCGTTGCTGGGATTGCGTGAGTACCAGGCGCGTGATATTGCCGCCGGGATCGATCTGCCTCGTGACCACTGGCGCTCCTTTATGCAGATCGCGACCGGGCTATGGAAGGCTTACACAGGGTGTGATGCTACTCTGGCTGAGATCAACCCACTGGTGATTACAGCCGATAACCGCCTGCTGGCTGTAGACGGTAAAATGCTGATCGATGACAATGCCCTTTTCAGGCATCCTGACCTCGCTGAAATGCGCGACCTGGACGTTGAGGCAACATCAGAGATCGAAGCTCGTAAATATGGTCTGTCCTACATCAAATTGGATGGCAGTATCGGCTGCATGGTCAATGGTGCCGGTCTGGCGATGACGACAATGGATATCATCAAACTGTTCGGGGGTGAGCCAGCCAATTTCTTGGACATCGGCGGGGGAGCAGGGGCAGAGAAGGTTTCAGCTGCTCTCCGTATTATCTTGTCCGATCCTAACGTCAAAGCTGTCCTGTTGAACGTTTTTGGTGGTATCACCCGCTGCGACGAAGTCGCGCGTGGTCTCCTAACAGCCCTGGAAGAAGTCAAACCCAAAGTCCCGATCATCGTACGCTTAGCAGGTACGAATGCTGAAGAAGGTCGTCAAATGCTTGCTAATGCCAATCTGATCACTGCTGAGACTCTGGTCGATGCAGCCAAGAAAGCCATCGCTGTTGCAGCCACCGAAGTGGTAGGAGGCTAGTATCCATGAGCATCCTGATAAATAAAAACACTCGGTTGGTAGTGCAGGGCATCACGGGCCATGATGGTTTATTTCATACTCAGCTGATGGTGGCTTATGGCACCAACGTTGTGGCTGGCGTTACACCTATGAAAGGGGGCGAATGGGTCCTGGATGGTAAAATTCCCGTCTTCGATTCGATGAGAATCGCAGTCGAAGCAACAGGCGCCAATACCTCTGTTATCTTTGTGCCTGCTCGCGGTGCAACCGATGCGATATTTGAGGCTGCGGATTCGGGTATTAAGCTAATTGTCTGTATCACCGAGGGGATCCCTGTCCAGGATATGATGCGCGTGCGCCATTATATCGATCTAAAAGGGGTGCGGGTGGTTGGTCCGAACTGTCCTGGTTTGATCACACCCGGCGAAGCCAAGGTTGGAATAATTGCTGGAGATATTTCCATCCCTGGAAATATCGGTGTCGTCTCTCGTTCTGGCACCTTGACTTATGAGGTCCTCTATGCTCTTAAGCAGGTTGGCAAAGGTGTAAGCACCTGCGTGGGCATTGGTGGCGATCCGATCAACGGCACCAACTTTGTCGACTGCCTGCTCATGTTTGAGGCTGATCCTTACACCGATAAGATCATCATGATCGGAGAGATCGGTGGTTCTGATGAAGAAAAAGCCGCCGAATATATCGCGGATAACCTGACGAAACCCGTGGTCAGCTTCATTGCTGGTCAAACTGCTCCACCCGGTAAGCGCATGGGTCATGCAGGAGCGATCGTAGAGGGTGGTTCAGGCTTGGCAGCTGATAAAATAAAAGCGCTCCAGGCTGCTGGTGTCCGTGTGGCGTCTCATCCGGAAGAAATTCCGACCTTATTAAACTGATCCGGTCATATTTCTGTGGGTTTACAAGAATAAAAAAGTCTGCCACGGGCAGACTTTTTTATTCCTGGGTAAGATGGCTATGATTTATGCTCTTCGAGATATTTCACGGCTTCGCCGACCGTGGTGATCTTCTGAGCATCCTCATCTGAAATTTCCCCGCCGAACTTATCCTCAAAGGCCATGATTAACTCGACCAAGTCCAATGAGTCCGCTTCCAGGTCTTCACGGAACTTTGCTTCTGGGGCGACTTTGGCCTCATCTACTCCCAGTAAATCGACGATAATAGCTTTAACTTGTTCAAATGTAGTATCAGTCATGGGTGATCCTCCTTCGTGGATTTAAATAACCCGATTTGCCAATTGTAACCTCACCGTCTATTCTGTCAAGACCTTTGCGGTTGACAGCCTGGAATCAGGCTGGTAATATAACGCCAATTATTCAGTCGGCAGTTTTTGGTAGCTTCAATTCACAGGAACACCATTAAATGGGAAAAGTTACGCCAATCAGCTCCCGTAAAGGCGATCACATACGGATTAATTTAGAGGAAGATGTTCGGTCAGGTTTGACTACAGGCCTGGAACGATATCGTTTTGTTCACCAGGCAGTACCAGAGCTAAACCTGGACGAAGTCAACCTTAGCCTGGAGCTGTTTAGTAAGCGCTTACAGGCCCCGATATTAATATCTTCAATGACTGGAGGTACCCCAGAGGCTTCTGCCCTCAACCTCACACTTGCAGCAGCCGCTCAAGAAACAGGCCTTGCCATGGGGGTAGGTTCGCAAAGAGCCGCGATCGAGAACCCTGAGCTAGCGCCTACTTATCAGGTTCGGCAGGCTGCGCCGGATGTGCTCTTATTTGCCAACCTGGGTGCTGTCCAGCTTAATTATGGTTACAGTGTGGAACAGTGTCGACGGGCTGTGGATATGATCGCAGCAGATGGGTTGATACTACATTTCAATGCTTTACAGGAGGCTGTGCAGCCGGAAGGTATTACGCACTTCGAGGGATTGTTGCGCAAAATTGGGATGATTTGCCGTGCTCTGTCAGTTCCGGTAATTGCTAAGGAGGTAGGGTGGGGTTTTTCCGAAAAGGCAGCCCGACAACTGGCAGATGTAGGGGTTACAGCAATCGACGTCGCCGGAGCAGGAGGCACCTCCTGGACGCAGGTGGAGATGTATCGCGCTCAGGATGAAAGCCAGGCCCGGCTGGCAGCCGCCTTTGTTGAGTGGGGTATCCCGACAGCAGAAGCCATATTGAACGTCCGTCGGGCTGCTCCTGAGTTGATCGTTTTCGCCTCTGGAGGGATACGCAATGGGGTGGAAATTGCAAAGAGCATTGCCTTAGGTGCGACACTGGGTGGTATGGCGGGTCCGTTCCTTAAAGCAGCATCACAGTCGTTTGAGAGTGTGATCCAAACCATCGGGGAAGTAAAGCGTGAGCTACAGGTAAGTATGTTCGCAGCTGGAGCGGGAAGCCTGGAGGCATTGCGCCAGACCCCGTTGGTTGCTGAATAGTGCATCCATGACACTGGAATCCTACATTCAAATATTGCTCCCCGCCATCGAAGACGAATTACGACGGGTTGTAGTCCAGACTGATAAGCCTGAGATGGAAGGACTTTATCATATTCTTGCCTATCATCTGGGTTGGGAAGGGGATGGGGCTGGGGGCGAGGCGCAAGGTAAGCGCCTCCGCCCGATGATGGTGCTGCTAACGACGGCTGCTGCAGGTGGCCAATGGGAAAGAGCCTTACCAGCAGCGGCTGCGGTGGAGCTAGTACATAACTTCTCATTGATCCATGATGATATCGAAGACAACAGCCCTTTACGCCGAGGCCGTTCAACCATATGGAAAAAATGGGGTGTTGCCCAGGCGATCAACGCCGGCGATGCAATGTTCACTCTGGCTCACCTGAGCCTACTACGTTTAGAGGAAACAATGACTGCGAAGCTCTCTCTGCAAGCGGCTCATATCCTCCAGGAAACCTGTCTGAAACTGACCCAGGGTCAATATATGGATATTGCCTACGAATCACAAATGGATCTCCCTATAGAAGCTTATTGGCCGATGGTGAGCGGGAAGACAGCTGCCCTGCTGTCCGCTTGTACTGAGCTGGGTGCACTGGTGGCCGAGGTTAATAAAGCTAGGTGTGAATCATATCGACAATTTGGTTATTTGCTTGGATTAGCATTTCAGGCGCAAGATGATCTATTAGGAATATGGGGAGATGCCTCGCTGACGGGTAAATCGGCGGATAGCGACCTGCTGACAGGGAAAAAAACGTTACCGGTTTTGTTCGGTTTAAACCAGAAAGGGTTGTTCGCAGAACGCTGGGCGAAAGGATCTGTTACCGGTTCTGAAGTCCTCCCTTTAGCAACACTGCTTGAAACAGAAGGAGCACGCACCTACACACAAGAGACAACGGAGCGCCTGACACAGCAAGCTTTGCAGACTCTTGAAGAGGCCGAACCTGCTGGTGAGGCAGGACAAGCGCTTTTCGATTTGGGTAAACGCCTTTTAAGTGGAAAAACATAGTAATGCTTTCTTTAGAGAAATTGTCGAAAAAAGGATGTGTGGGAGCATATGATCCCAC
>CAZPWU010000028.1:0-11030 GCA_964590325.1 uncultured Anaerolineaceae bacterium
AATACCTATTTTAACCGGTCTTGTTAAAAATTCCAGGGTAATTTCTAATCCTGGAAACCCGTTGAATTGTATCATTATCTTCGAGAAACTGAAATCAATAATATTGACTAATAAACACAAGATAATGGTAATACGAAGGGTCAGTATGTGCTTCGTCATAGTTTATTTTATTTCGTCAACAATAGGTATGTCCACCGTACCCACTTCTTTGGTTGCCAGTGATATAACGATGCTGTGGCGACCAGGGGTAAGAGGTTCATCTTTTATATACACAGTGGCCAGAGTGTACAATGGGAAAACCAGGGGATGATCCGTGTCGATACTGCTGACCGCTAATTGTAGCAGGGGTGAGGTTGTTCTTGAGGATCAGCTCAAAACCCATAGTAGAGGTCCTTAAGCTTCCTTTGGAGTATACTGCTTTCAATAGATAAAATGGAACGCCGGGTATATTTACAGGATCTCCTCGATTTGTATATCTGAGTGTTGTGAACCTGCTCCTCCTGTGCTCCCGCGCACCTTCAACAGGCTGACAGTGCTCAGGACAAACAGGACCGCATAGGCAGAAAATATTACCAAATATCCCATCCCAGCCTGATAGCTGTTCACCCAATCGGCGACCAGTCCTCCGATACCGGCCCCGATCATCCCAGCACCCGCTCCCGCCAAATTTGATATACCCAGGTAGCGTCCAGCCTCCTCTCGTGGCGCCAGGTCGGTGCCTAATGCCCAGTTGGTTGTTTGAAATAAACCTGCCGCCAACCCGATGATAATCCCGGCAATATAAATCAAGGGTAGGTTAGGCAACACCGTCGTAACCAATAATATCAGTGTACCAAACATAGCGATCACCCCGGCTATACCTACCAACGATTTCCTGCCAAGCTTGTCTGCCAGCCAACCGCTGGGTAGCGCAGTTAGTATCGTAAATATCCCGACCACTACCATCAGGTTGGCGGTCATTTGAATGGCTGCTTCACTTGATATACCGAACGCAGACATTAGAAAATAAGGGGCAAAACCCTGAATGGAAGTGACGGCTGCGAAAAACATCAAGCGGTTGACAATCCACCAGGTAAAGGATGAGTTACGACGGGCATCATCTCCTAGCGAACCCATTGCACCACCCCATACGCCGATAACCACCGCTACCGCCATAGCTACCAGTCCCCCCAGCCCAATGCCGACCATCCAGGCGATTTTCGGACCTGCTATCGGCCATAATATCAGACCAACCAGCCCACCTACCAGACCCCCTGCAGCGAATCCTGCCACCCCACCTGAAATAATCCCGGCCAACACCCCTAATACCCGCAGCATCGGTTCACGCAGCGAGGTGGTCGGTATTTCGCGCAACGGCTCTTCTTTCACCAGCACCATGGTCAGGAGCATAATAACCAACAGCGACACTCCCGTTGCTGCAATAGCCCAACCGATTTGTCCGATTCCAACCAATTTGGCAATGGTGAAAGCGACAAGGATCAGTGGCAGCAATTCGAAGATGGCTTTGACTGCTGAAGAACGCCCGCGCTGGTCTTCCGGCACCAGGTCAGGGATCAACCCTTGAAGTGGGCCATGGGAGACATTCGCCGATACTTGCTGGAACAAAAGAACAATAAACAAGACCCAATAGCTGCCCGATAGACCGATTGCGATTAATAATACCAGGTCAAACAGGACCCCGACGAAGATAAAAGGACGACGCCGACCGAAGCGTGAGGTGTTACGGTCGCTGAGCAGTCCCATCGCCGGCTGCACCACCATGGCAACGATAAGCCCTGCAGTTCTCATTGCGCCCAGAGCTGTATTTTTGATATCTGGACTCACGAAAGCATTTACCAGATAAGGCATGAGGACATTACCGACGCCTGTGTTGCGGATATTAAGCCCTAACCAGAATAGGTTAACGGAGATATGGTCATACCAACGCATGCGCTTCATGAGCTGCCCTCCTTATTTTGATTGTCGCGAACACGTTGCAAAAGAACCACCTTGGCAGTGGATGGCTCTGGAAGATAAATTTCAATCCCTTTATTAATTAAGCCAGCCCCAGTCATGACCCCTAATTGGCGATCCTCGGTAACATCAATCAATCGATAACGAACTGCTCCATCTACCCAGGGGATGTGCAGTTAGAAATAAAGTGACAAATAACCCGCTGGTCTGAAATAGGATAACCTCCGGTTGGTCTTTGTGTAGTGTAGCACAGGTTCACCCGTTGTCAACTCAAATTTTTTAAGGGTCTCTGGGATTTACCGTGGAAAGTTGTGTGAACTCCTCACTGTCAGCCGCCACAATTTCTAGTAAAATCAAGATATATAAAGTTCCCCCACCATGAGAAAATACGATATGGAGAGATTACGTGGAGAAATTAACCAATTCCGTTTATTTTTTAGGAATTGATGTCGGTACCACTTCGTTAAAGGTTGGCTTGTATGACCCACAGGGTTATCAAATTGCATTGGACCGTCGGGAATACCAGCTCAACACACCAGGTCCTGCATTGGTTGAGTTAGAACCAGATATCTACTGGGAAGCGCTCTGTTCGGCAGTGAGGCAGGTCATCCAACAGAGCACAATTGACTCTGAGGCGGTCGCAGGTTTTAGTATCTCCAGTCAGGGCGAAACCCTGATACCAGTAGATAAAGATGGCTTTCCGACTCGGGATGCAATTGTCTGGCTGGATAACCGGGCTGCGGAAGAAGCCAGGCTCATCAACACCCATTTCAACATTGATGACATTTATCAGACAACCGGGCAACCCGAAGTCGCTCCGACCTGGCCGGCGTGTAAGATCCTATGGATCAAGCGTCATGAACCAGATATCTTCGCGCGAACACATAAGTTTTTACTGCTTGAGGACTATCTTCTCTACCGTTTGACTGGTCAGTATATAACAGAATGTGGCCAACAAACCTCCTCACTTTTCTTGGATATTAACACTCAGGCATGGTGGGAGGCGATGCTCGATTTCATTGGACTGTCTGTGGATCATTTAGGTCGCTTGATGGAACCCGGGGAATTAGTCGGGCCTCTCAGCCAGCAGGGAGCCGAATCGCTCGGCCTCACGACCAAGACTATGGCTGTCAGCGGATCGATGGACCAGAGCGTCGGGGCAGTGGGTGCCGGGAATATCCTCCCCGGGGTTGTCACAGAAGCGACTGGCGGTGCCCTGGGCATCCTGGTGACACTGGAAAAACCCACTTTCGATCCGCAGCGGCGTGTCCCATGCTATCATCATGCTCTGAAGAACCGTTACTGTTTACTACCGTGGGGGCAAACAGCCGGGATGGCGCTCAGATGGTTCCGTGATCAGTTCTATAACCTGGAAACCCTGGTGGCACAGGAAAGCGGTCTCGACCCGTATGATATGATGACGATGGCTGCTCGAAAAGTCACACCAGGCTCAGATGGCTTGACTGTTCTCCCTCATTTGGAAGGCGCATTCTGCCCGGAGTATAATCCCGCTGCCCGGGCCGTATTCTTCGGAGCTACCCTTCGGCACACTCGGGCTCATTTTGTGCGGGCTATTTTGGAATCGGTGGCATATATGCTGAAGAAGAACCTGGACCTGGTTGAAGGTTTGGGCGTACCGGTAAAGGAGATCCGTAGCACCGGAGGCGGAGCACGAAGCGATCTGTGGCTACAAATCAAAGCAGATGTGTTGCAAAAGCCGATCATCAAGGTTGAAAGCGAAGAGACCGCCTGTTTAGGGGCAGCGTTGATGGCAGCCGTGGCAACCGGTTATTTTACCAGCCCGGAAGCAGCCGTCTCACAAATGGTGCGTATACGTGATACCCTGATGCCAGGTCGGGATTTTTGTCAGGCATATGAACAGGGATATGCAAAATACCTGGAATTATATGAACGTCTGGCCCCAATGTTTAATTAGGCTCAGGAGAAATATCAAAGGAGAGGAGCAATGGAAACATTAAAAGCTGGTTATGTGGCATTTGGCACCGGTTTTTACGTTCCGGAAAACCTGGCTGCTATCACTTCCAAAGCTGAAAAACAGTTGACCGATGCCGGTATCGAGCTCATACATACTGACCCGGTTGTGATGCTGGGTCAAGAGGAACGAGCCATTCATGATCTCAAAGCCAGTTCCTGGGATTTCCTAATCGCTAACGTAATCAATTGGATCGATCCCAGGGCCGCTTCCCGGATACTCTATGAATTCAGAGACCGACCGATCCTCTTATACAGCAATGGTGGTTTTACTGAGGGTGATACCCTGATTTCTCCTGCTGCAGGTGCCGGCTCAACAGCACTACGCTATCCATTAGAACGCTGGAAGGTGAAATTCAAGTATCTGTACAATGGCCCCGATATGCCTATGGATGTCGCTGGAATACTGAAATTCGGCCGCGCTGCACAAGTGATGCGTAAACTGCGCACGGCACGCCTGGGGCTGGTTGGTTTCAATGACATGGGGTTGTATACTACCGGCTTTAATGTTACCAGGCTGCGTGGCCTCATCGGCCCGGAGGTAGAAAGCTTCGATATGTTGCAGCTCGATCGTAAAATGGATGAACTTGATAGCAAAGCCGTTAAAGATGAGGTTAAACGGGTCACTAAACGCTGGGTGTACCCCCTGGGCAAGCCCAAGGATCAGGTCATTGAGAGAGCCGTCCGTATGTATATGGCAACGGTTGAGTTTTGTAAGGAGAAGAAATTCGATGCCATCTCGTACAAGTGTGTGGAAGGCATCGCGCTATGCATGAATGCAGTTCACAGTGTGCCTTCATCTCTGGTTGCATCAGCTGGTTACCCCTATGTCGATGAAAATGATGTCGGAAACCTGACAGCGGAGTTGATGCTGAAGTGGCTTTCTGGGGAGCAAGTTACTTTTCTAGAGCACTATGAACACCATCCTGAGTGGATCTTACTGGGGGTGGATGGCTTCATCCCAGACCAGCTAATCGGTGGCAATCCACAAATTAAAACCATTTCTACTGTACTGTTGGATGGGATCGCCAATTGCTCGCGCATGATAACCGGACGACTGACATTATCCTGCCTGTCTGAAGACGATGAAGGTTACCGTATGCACATTGTCACCGGGGAGGGGAAATCGCCACCCCAATGGGTTGAGATGGGAGTTCCACTACCTTCCTGGCCGAGTGTAAAGTTTTACCCGGATGGCAATGTGCGCAGCATTCTCGATCATGTACAGTCTCAACACTTTGCCGCCGTTTTCGGTGATTACGCCGATGAGCTGCTGGAACTGTGCTACCTTTTGGACATCAGACCAGTCGTGGATCGATAACGGTCAACAAAGGGGAGCGTGACTCCTTGAATAATAATTCCAGAAACAGCAGCTTCCGACCCATGAACGTTCTGGTCCTCCTGAACTCAACCAGTCCTGGTTTCAGGGAGGGCAGTGAAGTTATCCTTCCTTACCTCGATCATCTGGGTTTACCTTACACGATGATAGATGTATCTCGCTCACCGCTGCCAGCGGAGATTGAAAATTACTCCTTGATCGTGATCGCCCACCGTTTGATTGACCCTCGCAATACGAGGTTGGGCAAAAATGGAAAGAAGTCTGTATTGGATGCTGTAAACAAAGGCTGTGGGTTGGTAAGCTTTGATCCAGCGTTTTTCGGCGCGTTAGATTCAAGGATGACACAGAATAAGACCAGGGGGAGTAAAGCGGAGACTATCGAAATAAAACCAATCCCTCATTACATAACCGCTCGACACCCAGCAGGAGAGACCCTTTCCCTTGTCCAACCGATGCATGTCCCGGTACTGGACGCCACACCGGATGCAGTATTACTCAATGCTGGTGACCGTCCACTCCTTATAGCAGCTGGGATTGGCAGTGGTCGGATGTTACAGTGGGCCACTTCGGCGTGGCTTAAATCCAGCATCCTCGGTCCCCTGGCCGGTCTGGATGACATTCTTTGGCGCAGCCTGGTTTGGGCTGCTCGGAAACCCTTCGCATTGCGCGGGCTGCCTCCGCTGGTGACCATGCGCGTGGACGATGTAGCCGGATGGGGCTCCCATTGGCAGCAGACCCCCCTCTATTGGGTCCGAACTGCCAATCAGTACGGGTTCAAACCCTGGTTGGGGCTGTTTATTTATAACCTGACTGAACCAGCGATTAAAGAATTACGCTCCCTGATCCAAAACGGTAGCGCTACAGCTTTCCCACATGCGTTTGGACGGCCATCGCGCTCGGCAGATGATGGGCTTTATTACTATCCAGAAACTTTACCCTTACGGTCCTCTGACTACGATGAGTTTATATACTTTGCTCACCAAAAAGGCCGTCCGTATTCCGACCCGGAGGCTTTCCAGGGTTTGGAGGCTGTGGATCGCTGGTATACCGCCCATGCGCCGTTACCAATATCAAATTACGCGATCGCCCATTGGTACGAGATGGGTAGCAATGTAATGACTTATATTCATGATCGATGGGGGACCGAGTTTATCGCCAAGGTACAGGAAGTAGATCTTCCGTTGGCCGATCCGACCCCGTGGTTAATCAGTGGACCGTTTCGACTCTACGAGAGACCCGGCACTTGCTTTTTTGATCCTGACCGCAGGGGTAAAAGGCCTGTCTACTACGCGGATTTCGTTAATTTAGCAAATCGCCAATTTTTTAACTGCGTGACTGAAATCCGTGATGATGTCGGTTACGAGTGGAATCCTGACAACGATGTCTCAGGCACAGTCGGTCGCGGCGTTCGCCAGCTACGACGGGCACTGGACAGCATGGCGCTGGCAGTGCTCTTCACTCACGAGACTGATTTCCTGTGGAAAATTCAGCCCCACCTTTGGGCAGAAGAGATTGCAAAAATCGCCTCGGAGATCAGCGAATACAACCCTATATATGTTACTATGGATGAAGGGGTGCGGTATGTACGTGCGACCAAAACCTCGCGCTTGACATCATTCGCATGGGACGAATCCAGACGTAATATCGAAGCCACTTTTTACGGTTATTCAGATTTACCCACCCATTTTTATGTGTTCACTGAAACATCAGGTGAGATTGCAGCCAGATTAGTGGAAATTCCTACTTTTCAAAATAAGATGGTTGTCACCGAGTATATAACAAGATAAGATGCAAGCAAAGGAAAGCGTGATATGAGCCAATCCTCCCAAAAGGATACACAAAGAATAGTCTCTTCCTTCAAAACGAATAATCAGTTTTTGCCGCATATCATTACCCCTCCCCCTGGACCAAAATCTCAGGAGATGCACTCCAGGGCAGCGGAGTATATGAAAGGTTATTCCTCGCAGGTCCGCCTTTTCCCTGTAGTATTCCAATCCGGCTATGGTGTGACTTTGACCGATGTGGATGGTAACGTTTATATTGATTTCTCGTCCGGCATCTATGTCACCGGATTGGGTCACTGCCATCCTAAAGTGACAGAGGCGGTCCAAAAAGCAGCCGGCGAATTGATGAACTGCCACGATTTCACAACCCCGATAAAAATGCGGCTGTTGGAGAAGTTGGCTGACATAGCTCCCGGGGAGAGCAAACACAAGCTGACCGGGATGCAGTTCTATGATTCCGGCACTACCGCGGTGGAGGCTGGTTTAAGAGTGATGCGAGCAGCGACTGGGAAGTTCGAGTTTATATCGTTCCATCGTGATTTTCACGGTAAAACCATGGGAGCGGTCGGTCTGGCTCCGCTCGATGTCAGCCAGGGTCTACGGGCTCCTGGTTTTTTCTTAGTACCGCGCGGGAATTGCTACCGTTGCGCTTTTAAGCAGCTCTATCCGGAATGTAATTTAATATGTGTAGACTATATTCGCACTGTTATCAAAGAGGAGACCTCTGGCCGCGTAGCCGGCATCGTTCTGGAGCCTGTCCAGGGATGGGCAGGCAGCGTAGTCCCACCGGACGGTTGGATCCAGAAGATCCGCAGCTTGTGTGACGAATTGGGGATTTTATTCATGGCTGACGAGGTGCTCACTTGCATGGGTCGTACCGGTAAGATGTTTGCCATGGAAAACTGGAATACGGTACCGGATGTCATGACCCTGGGCAAAGGATTTGGGAATGGGTTCCCGGTGACAGCCATGTTGGTGGCTGAGCAGCACAAAGATGTAATCGAGAAGATCAGCGCCAGTACCTCCTACGGCGGCAATCCGATGGCCTGCGCAGCAGCTCTGGCCAGCATCGAAGTGATCGAAGAAGAGAATTTGTGCGCGCGTTCAGCACATCTGGGAAAGATATTATTAAAGCGTATGAAAGAAATGGAAAATCAGTATGCTATCATTGGAGAAACGCGTGGCTTAGGATGCCTGCTGGGCATAGAGTTGGTAAAAAATAAGACAACCAAAGAACCTTTTGAAGAAGCAGGTCGCTTAGTCTATCAAAAAGCCTTCCGTAAAGGGTTGGCATGGATTCCAGCTGGACACATCTTGCGTATGTCACCCCCGCTGGTGATGGACGATGAGGTCGCAATGAAAGGGCTAGACATTATCGAAGAGAGCATTTACGAAGCCCAAAAAGAACTGGGGTATTAACCAAAGGAGCATAACTGTGATAGAAGGAAGATCGATCCGTCTGAGCAAGCTATTCCCCCAAGGGGGCAAAACCGTTGTCGTGGCGATAGACCACGGTCAAACCTTCGGTCCTACAGAGGGTCTGATCCAATTTACCCAAGCCGCAGAACGGCTAAAAGAAGCCAACGGGGTCCTGTTAGCGCCTCATATGGTCCGTTTCTCAGGCGATTTATTCAAAGGATATGGTAGCCCGGCTGTCATATGCCGTCTGAATTGGGACACCATCCATTGTGAACCCTGGAAATACCAGGAGGCCAATATCGTTAGAACGGTATCTGCCAGAGATGCGATTAAGGCTGGCGCTGATATCGTCCTGGCTGGCCTGGTCGTCTATACCGGTGAGGAAAAACACGATGCCATCAATGTAGAGGTATTCGCCAGGTCAGTCGAGGAAGCTTATGACCTCGGGGTACCCTTGATCGGAGAAGTCTTCCCGGTCGGTGGGATGCGCAGCAGGCCTGAAGAATTCCATGATTATATAAAGAAAGCTTGCCGGATCATCTGTGAGCTGGGCGCTGATGCCATCAAGACCTTTTACACAGGGGATAAATTCAATGAAGTTATAGAGGGTGTACCTATCCCAGTGTTTGCACTCGGTGCAGAAAAATTCGAACATGATGTGGATGCCTTGGAACTCGCTTATAAAGCCATCAACGCCGGCGCTCAGGGGGTTGTGTTCGGTCGCAATGTGGTGCAGTCTCATGATCCTGCTCGATTCCTAAGAGGATTAAAGGATGTCGTCCAGGGACACGGCAAGCCAGTCGAGATCGCAGCCCAATATCAGCTCATATAAAGATAAGTAACAAGGGATTAGGAATAAGGAGAGAATATGAACTCGCAGTTGAATTATAACAAGCAAAGCGTGGATCAGCGCGTAGAGGAATTGTTAAGCAAGATGACCTTGAGAGAGAAAGTATCTTTGCTTTCCGGAAAAGACAGTTGGAATACCGTCCCGATTGATCGCCTTGGCATTCCCTCTTTAACCATGACGGATGGCCCTCATGGTGTACGCTCGAACCAACCCGAAGCTAACCGGATTGTTGGCCCGGCGACTTCCTTTCCGACCGGAGCGTCTATGGCTTCGAGTTGGAATCCGGAATTAATCCAGAAAGTTGGTGCTGCATTAGGTGAGGAGACCAGGGCGATGGGCTGTCATATATTATTAGGGCCTTGTGTAAACATCGCTCGGACCCCACTGGCTGGCAGGAATTTCGAAAGCTATTCCGAAGACCCCTATCTGGCAGGCCGGATCGGAGTCGCTTTCGTCAAAGGCGTGCAAAGCCAGGCGATCGGCACCAGCGTTAAACACTATGCTTGCAATAACCAGGAAATCGAACGTGGGCGAGGGAGTTCTAATGTCGACGAACGGACCCTTCGCGAGATTTACCTTGCCCAATTCGAAGCCATCGTCAAAGAGGCCCATCCATGGACAGTCATGTGCTCATATAACCGTATCAATGGGGATTATGCCAGTCAAAACAACCATCTCTTGAATGAAATCTTGAAACAGGAATGGGGCTTTGAAGGTGTGGTCATCTCCGATTGGGGTGCCAACCACACCATCGTCGAATCGGTAAAGGGCGGTCTGGATATCGAGATGCCCGGTCCAGCGAAATATTACGGCAACTTATTGGGTGAGGCAGTCAGGAACTGGCAGATCTACGAGACGGTGATCGATGCCAGTGTGCGCAGGATATTACGGATGATCATCTTATCCGGTAAAATGGACGACTCAACAGTCCTGCCTCCCGGATCTGTAAATACACTTGAACACCAGGCGTTAGCCAGTGAGTTAGCGGAGGAATCGATCACCCTGCTGAAGAACAAAAATAAAGTCCTGCCTCTGAGGCCTGAAACCATACGATCGGTCGCTGTTATCGGACCCAACGCAGTCGATATGCCGATCAGCGGAGGTGGGAGTGCCTTTCTGGAGCCACCTTATCGCATCAACCCACTGGACGGATTAAAATCCAGGCTGGGCGAGAGGGTTAAACTAAGCTATGAAAAAGGTTGTGATAACTTCGTCGAACTGCCAGTGATTAAATCTGAGTCTCTAATACCCTCCAATGGTAGCGGCCATGGACTATGGGGTGAGTATTATGAAAACGTGGATTTCTCCGGAAAACCTATCCTGACGCGGACCGATGCGAAGCTCGATTTTTGGTGGTTCCATTTCGCAGATCGTGATGTAAGCCCCGACGAATTCTCGGTCCGCTGGAGCGGCAAACTCACTGCTCCAGAATCGGGTTTGTATACTATAAAGCTGGTAAACACTGGGATAGGTCGGGTTTATCTGGATGGTAAATTAATCCTGGAAAATTCCCCCCAGATCTTAGTGGAAGACTCTACTTTCTCTGCAGTTTTCACCCAGGTCGATTTAGATTACAGACACCCATACGATCTCAGGGTAGAGGTGATAAAGCCTAAGGAGACGAACCATATCCACCTGAGGTTGTTGTCTGCTCCGACTCCCAGACCTGGGGCAGATACCAGGTTTGAGCGTG
>CAZPWU010000029.1:0-6342 GCA_964590325.1 uncultured Anaerolineaceae bacterium
ATCGGCCGCGCCCGGCCTGCAGCACAGCTGCCAGTGGGAGATCGCGCGGTGCCTGGGATATAGCCACAATATCCAGGGTGGGCACTCCGATCAAGGCCAAGCGGTGGGCCAGGGCCAGCCCTTTGGCCAGGGCCAGACCGATGCGCAGCCCGGTGAACGACCCCGGACCGGTCGCTACCCCCAACGCTTCCAGGTCAGACACACCCGCGCCAGCGTGTGCCAGGGTTTCGGCGACAGCGGGGGCCAGCTCGATGGTGTGATGGTCTTGGGTAGACCAGATCGATTCGCTGAGCACGCGCACGCCGTCGTACAAGGCCACGCCCATCACGCGCGTCGATGTATCGATTGCCAAAAGCATTCAACCTCCGTAAACCCGCTTGCGGAATGTCCGCAATATGGTTTCATAGTGCAGGCCGCGCGCCCTGAAAACCAGGTCGCGCTGAGTATCGTCCACCATGGTCAACGTCACCCACAGGTGTTCGGGGGGCAGCACCGGCTGGATACGCTCGGCCCATTCGACCACCAGAGGCCCAGTTTCGAGCATGGCGTCGATGTCCAGCTCTTCGGCCTCGGGCAGGCAATTCAGGCGGTAAGCGTCTAAATGGTAGAGGCGCCTCCCATCCGGGCGGCGGTAGAGATTGACCAATACGAACGTCGGGCTGGTGACCGAATCTAAAGAGCCCCATCCCACCGCAATCCCCTGGATCAAAGTAGTCTTCCCAGACCCCAGGTCTCCGACCAGGCCAACCACATCCCCGGGTTGGAGCAGGGTCCCCAATCGCATCCCGGCCCGGCGGGTTTGCTCGGGGCTGCGGCTGATGAACTCCAGGGAGTGGGGGTCGAGGATGGGCATGAGGAAATTATAGCGTTAATTTTAGAAGCGTGGGGAAATCACAACTCACGTCTTGACCTCCAGCTTCCCCATCGAGGCCAGAACGCGCTTGAGGCCAATGTTCTCGAAGAATACGTCGACGATCTCGTCATCGTCCTGGATGCGGCTGTTCAGCACCATCCCGGGGCCCCATACCAGGTGCTGTACGTGCATACCGGGTGAGTAGCGCGGCTGGACAATGTGCGCCGAGCCTGAGCCAGCCGCCGGCCACAGGTCCGGGCGGGAGGTGCGCCTTTCGGCTGGCCGCCTGCCGGTACGACTCGGGGTGGTGTTATCCAGCAACGTCTCGGGAATGTCTCCCAAGAAGCGGGATGGGTCGGTGGGCTCAGCGTAGCCGTAGGCGCTGCGGTTCTGGGGGTGCACCAGGTACAGGCAATCTTTGGCGCGCGTGATACCTACGTAGAACAGGCGGCGTTCCTCCTGCATGGCCTCGGTGTCGTCGAAGGAGCGCACATGGGGCAGGGTGCCGTCGTTCAGGCCGACGATGAAGACGATGGGGAACTCCAGCCCCTTGGCGGCGTGCAGGGTGAGCAGGGTGGGAGCGTTGGCACTCTCTGCCAGGGTGTCCTGGTCTGAGACCAGGGCGATCTCTTCGAGGAACTCGCTCAGTCCACGCTCCTGGAACTCGGCTGCCAGCCGGCGCAGCTCCATCACGTTCTCCCAGCGGTCAGCGCCCTCCTCGCTGCCGTCGTCAATGTAGGCGTGGTAATCAACCTCGGTCAGGATGGCGTCCATCAGGCGCAGTGGGGAAAGCTCACTTGCCTGGGCGCGCCAGGATGCCAGATGACTACCGAATGCTGATAACGCGGCCAGGGCGCGCCCGGCGAAGGCCTCGCGGTGCGGAGATCCGATGTCTTTGCCCAGCTCCAGGAGCAGGTCTCCCAGGCTCAGGCCGGCTTTCTGGGCGTAAGTGCGCAGGGACAGCAGGGTCTTATCCCCGATGCCGCGCGGCGGGACGTTGAGGATGCGCGTCAGGCTGATCTCATCGCTGGGGTTGTGCACCAGGCGCAGGTAAGCGATGACGTCCTTGATCTCCCGGCGACCGTAGAAGCGCTGCGCTCCGACCAGCTTGTAGGGCAGGTTGGCGTGCAAGAAAGCCTCTTCCAGGAGGCGGGACTGGGCGTTGGTGCGGTACATCACGGCAAAGTCGCCAGGGCGTACCTGCTGGCGCGCCACCAGGCTGGTAATGGTATCCACCACGAAAGACGCCTCCTGACGGTCGTCGTAGGTCTCGTACAGGATGACCTTCTGCCCCGTCCCCCTTTGGGTGAACAGGCGCTTGGGCTTGCGTAAGGGGTTGCGGTCGATGACCGCCGTGGCCACGTCCAGGATGAATTGGGTGGAGCGGTAGTTCTCCTCGAGCAGGATCACCTGCGTCTCGGGGAAGTCCTGCTCGAAGCGCAGGACGTTGCGGTAATCGGCGCCCCGCCAGCGGTAGATGGACTGGTCAGCGTCGCCCACCACGAAGATATTCCTGTGGAACGAGGCCAGGTGTTTGAGCAGAACGTACTGGGCCAGGTTCGTGTCCTGGAACTCGTCGACCAGCACGTGCTCGTAGCGGCGGGCGTATTTCTCGCGCACGGCCGGGTACTCTTCGAGCAGCCGGGCCGTCCACAGCAGCAGGTCGTCGAAGTCGACGGCGTTGTTGGCCAGCAGGCGTTCCTGGTAGCGCTTGTAGACGCGCTTAACCACCTCGTCGCGGTAGGTCTCGAGCGGGTAATCCTCGGGCATGATCAGCTCGTTCTTGGCGTTCGAGATAGAAGCGTGCACCCCCTGGGGGCGGTAGCGCTTCTCGTCCAGGTTGAGGTCTTCGATGGCGCTCTTGACCAGGTCGAGCTGGTCGTCGGTATCGAAGATGACGAAGTTCGAGTTAAAAGGAAGGATCTCGGCCTCACGCCGAAGGATGCGGGCGCAGGTGGCGTGGAAGGTGCCCAGGGTTACGCCGTGGGCTTGCTCGCCAAGCAGGGCCACCACGCGGCCCTCCATCTCACGGGCGGCCTTGTTGGTGAAGGTGACCGCCAGGATGTTATAAGGGCGCACGCCCATGGCGCCGATCAGATAAGCGACGCGCTGGGTGAGCACGCGGGTCTTGCCCGAGCCAGGGCCGGCTAAAACCAATATCGGGCCCAGATCGGCGGTGACCGCCTGCTGCTGCTGAGGGTTGAGGCCGGAGAGGAGGTCCATAACGCCATCATTCTACCGTCAGCGCATAGGCATGTCAACGGGGAAACATATTCTCCGGTTGCCAAGTTCCCCTCTCTCGGCTACAATTCCATCCATGAGCTGGGATATCCTCGGGCATGAATGGGCGGTCGATCTATTACGCGAGCACGTGGTGCAGGGTCAGGCGCGCCAGGCGTACCTGTTCACCGGGCCGCAGGGGGTAGGTCGCCGTACGCTGGCGCTGCGCCTGGCCCAGGCGCTGAACTGTACTCAGCCTCTCGCACCCGGGGAGCCCTGCCGGGCATGCCGGGCATGTACCCGCATCGAGCGCATGCAGCACCCCGACCTGTCCATCGTCAGGGCCGAGCAGGAGGGGGGTACGCTTAAAGTTGATCAGATCCGCGACCTGCAGCGCAGCCTCTCGCTGGCCCCATACGAGGCCCGCTACCGGGTCGCCGTGCTGCTGCGCTTCGAAGAGGCCCACGCCAGTGCCTCCAATGCCCTGCTCAAGACGCTGGAGGAGCCATCGCCGCAGGTGGTCCTGGTGCTGACTGCTGAGAGCGCCGAGAGCCTGCTGCCGACGATCGTCTCGCGCTGTGAGGTGCTGCGCCTGCGCCCGCTGGTGGCGGAAGCCCTCAGCCAGGGTCTGCAGTCACGCTGGGGACTGCCGCCCGATCAGGCTAGATTATTAGCCCACCTCTCCGGAGGACGGCCCGGCTACGCTATGCGCCTGCACGAGCACCCCGAGCTGCTGCAGCAGCGCCAGGCCTGGCTGAATGACCACCGCAATCTACTGAGCGCCAGCCGCGTGGCACGCTTTGCCTATGCAGAGAAGCTGTCTAAAGATAAAGACGCTCTTCGCCAGGCGCTGCTCACCTGGCTGTCGTACTGGCGAGATGTGCTGCTGTGCAGCAGCGGGGCGTCGGCCTCCCTCACCAACCTGGACCTGGAGGCGGAGATTGCCGAGCTGGCCGGCAAGCTGGACCTGTCAGCGGCCCACCGCATGGTCTCTGCCGTAGAGCACACCCTGGATATGCTGGAGCACAACGTTACTCCGCGCCTGGCAACCGAGGTGCTGTTGCTTGATCTGCCAAAAATTCAAAACCTTACTGCTTCGCAAGCTTGATGAATTCGCGGGCACTCTGAACGTTTTAATATGCTATACTCAACAGGTGATGTTCGATCGTCCTCTTGAGGGTAATCCATGATGGCGCCGGAACAACCGCAGAAACGCGAGACCGAGACCAGCCGTGCCTCTCTGGAACTGCTGTATCACGTCAGCCGCGAATTAACTACCAACCTGGACCTGCGCACGGTCCTGAAGCGCGTGCTCTTCCTCTCCATGCAGAGGGTCAGTGCTATCAGCGGCAGCATCATTGTCCTGGATGATAACGGCGCGCCGGTCGAGTCGACCCTCATCATCGGGACGCAGGTACATGACCACACCACCCAGAGGCTGCGCGCAACCCTGGAGCGCGGGCTGGCCGGTTGGGTCTTGCGCAATTGCCAGGCTGTCCTGATCGATGACACCAGCCGTGACGAGCGTTGGATGCCCCGCCAGTATGAGACCGGCGAGCTCAGCGGACCGAAGTCGGCGGTGAGCGCCCCCTTGTGGGCGCGCGACCGCCTGGTGGGTGTGATGACGCTTGTTCACCCCAAGGTCGGCTTCTTTACTCCCGAGCATCTCGCCCTGGTCCAGGCTATCTCGGACCAGGCCGGTATCGCCGTGCTCAATGCCCGCCTGTACGATGAAAGCCAGCACCAGGCGCGCGTGATGACGGCGCTGGCGGAAAGTGCTGAGACGATCACCGCCAGCCTGAACCTGGAGGACGTGCTGGTGCGCATCATGGAGCAGATCAGCCAGGCCCTGAGTGTGCAGGCGGTCTCATTGGCACTGATCGATCCTGATGAGGATGCCCTGGTATTCCGCGCTGCCACGGGCTGGGCCAGCCAGGTGGGGCTGAATACACGCCTGAAGCTGGGGGTAAGTGTAGCGGGGTGGGTCGCTGCCGAAGGGCAGGGTGCCATTATCCCGGATGTGACCAAAGACTCTCGCTTCGACGCGGAGACTAATCAGCGCACCAGCCTGGAGACAAAAGCCATTGCCTGTGCGCCCATCCGCTACCGGGGACAGGTGATCGGTGTATTGGAGGCCCTGAACCCTACGGACGGCGCCTTTGACGCTGACGCGTTGCTGGTCCTGACCGGCATCGGCAGCCTGGCGGGTACCGCCATCCGCCACGCCCAGCTCTTCGAGCAGCTTCAAGCCGCCCACCGGAGCTACCGCGAGCTCTTCGAGGACAGCATTGACCCAATCCTGATCACGGATTGGGGGGGCAGGTTAAAGAGGTCAACCGTCAGGCAGTGAAGATCACCGATTACGATAAAGAAGCCTTATGCCAGAAGAACATCATCCAGCTGCATACGCCGGACGAGGAGAAGCTCGGAGCTCATTTTGAGCAGCTCAAGTCTGGCGAGACGGTTTCCTACGCGTCTTTCCTGCGCACCCATCATAAGCCCGATATCCCTGTGCAGGTGTATGTGCGGCAGGTAGGTATTGAGGACGAATCGCATCTACAGTGGATTTTGCGCGATATCAGCGAGCGTAAGAACCTGGACACTTTGCGGGAGGACCTGACCTCCATGATCTACCACGATCTGCGCTCGCCGCTGGCGAACGTCGTATCCAGCCTGGACGTATTGGATACCATCCTTTCCTCGGAGCCAGACCCGTCGCTGAAATCCCTCCTTAACATCGCCATGCGCTCCACGGAGCGCATCCAGCGGCTGACGAACTCTCTGCTGGATATCAACCGTCTGGAGATCGGGCAGCCGGTGGTCGATCTGCACCCCTTCAGGCCGGCCGACTTGGTCAGAGGAGCCATCGAGATCGTCTTGCCCGTCGCGCAGAACAAGCAGCAGGAGTTATCCTCGACAGTGTCTGTTAAGCTGCCGTCGGTGATGGCCGATGATGACATGATCCGGCGTGTACTGACCAATTTATTGGAGAACGCAGTTAAATTTACCCCTATCGGCGGGAAGATCGAGGTCGGCGCCCACCAGGAGGGGGAGTGGCTCTATGTCTGGGTGCTGGATACGGGTCCCGGCGTCCCCGCTTCTGACCACGAGCGAATCTTTGAGAAGTTCACCCGCCTGAATCCTGGCGATTACCCCAAGGGCCTCGGCCTTGGGTTGGCCTACTGCCGTCTGGCCGTCGAGGGGCATGGTGGGCGCATCTGGGTCGAAAATGAGCCCAATGCTGGAGCGCGGTTCACTTTTACTTTACC
>CAZPWU010000029.1:6442-10808 GCA_964590325.1 uncultured Anaerolineaceae bacterium
TGTCCACCCCTGAACCCCGTGAAGGGGTGAAGCAGGGCTTCTTAAGGGAAAACCCATGAAAGAGATCGATCAGGGGATTTACTATGAAAATTCCTATCCTGGGGTGACGCTGGGAGCGTTAGTGCTCCCCCATGGGACGATCCTGGTCGACGCACCGCTACGCGCCGAGGATGCGCGCGCTTGGCGAGCGACGCTGCTCACCCTGGGGGGCAACTCCAACCGGCTTCTGGTCAACCTGGATGCCCATCCCGACCGCACCCTGGGCGCCCGGGCGATGGACTGCACGGTGGTGGCCCACCTGAGGACGGCGCAGGTCTTCCGTGGCCGCCCATCCATATTCAAGGGACAGAACGCTGAGAGCGGCTCCGAGTGGGAGAGCCAGAATGAGTCAGTCGGCACACGTTGGGCCATCCCCGATATCACCTTTACCCACCAGATTACCCTACACTGGGGACCTCCGGATGTCCTCCTCGAACACCACCCCGGGCCGGCGCTGGGTTCAATCTGGGTCGTCATCCCGGAAGCGCATGTCGTTTTTATCGGCGACGCGGTCCTGCCTAACCAACCCCCATTTTTAACAAATGGCGACATCCCATCCTGGATTGAAACGTTGAGCTTATTGACCTCTTCTTACCGGGATTATACGATCATCAGCGGGCGCGGCGGCCCAGTGACGGTCCAGGCTGTGCGTGCACAGCAGCAGAACCTGAAAGCCACCCTGAAAGGGTTGGAACGGCTAGCTAAACGCAATGCACCCCCCGAAGCGACGGAGAACCTGATCCCAAATTTATTGAGCAGTTTTTCCATCCCCAAAAAACTGGAGGAGCAATATTACCAGCGCTTCCGCCATGGCCTGTTCCAATATTACGCTCGCCGCTATCGCCCGATAGAATCTTTTGGTGAGCAAACATAAACTATGTCCGAATCCCCCTATTTACCCATCTTTGAACTGACGCGCGGAGAAATTGTCGAGTCGATCCATTACGGAGCAGTCGCGGTGGTGGACGCCGAGGGCCGTCTGGTTGCCAGCTACGGTGATCCGGATGCGGTGACCTATCTGCGCTCGTCAGCCAAGCCATTTCAGGCTCTGCCTTTCTTTGAGAACGGTGGCGTCGAAACTTACCACTTGACTCCGCGCGAGATCGCCCTGATCTGCGCCTCCCATTCCGGCACGGATGAACACGTTTCCGTCGTACAGGGCATCCAAGCGAAAACCGGTGTCAAGGAATCTGACCTGCTGTGCGGGACGCATACCCCTTCTCATCTTCCTACGGCAGAGGCTTTGCGCCAACGTGGAGAAAAACCCAAGCCCAACCGCCACAACTGCTCCGGAAAGCATACTGGTATGGTGGCCTTCGCCCGCATGCGAGGGCAGCCCACTGCCGACTACATTAACCCGGCTCACCCGATCCAACAGGAAATCCTGAAGACTTTTGCCGAGATATGCGGCGTAACTCCCGACCAGGTCAAGGTTGGGATTGACGGCTGTTCGGCCCCCAATTTTGCTGTGCCTTTGCGCAGCGCGGCGTTGGCTTATGCCCGGCTGTGCGACCCGCGCGGGCTGGAGGCCAAACGCGCCCAGGCCTGCCGTGCGATTACAGCGGCGATGACCACCAACCCTAACATGGTCGGTGGGCCGGATAGCTTCGATACCCACCTGATGGAAACCGCCTTCGGGCGGATCGTTTGCAAGGGCGGCGCGGAGGGTTACCAGGCCCTGGGAGTTTTCGCTGGCGCACGCGGTCGCCAATCTCCTGGGTTGGGCATTGCCATAAAAATCTCCGATGGTGACCTGGCCGGACATTCCCGCCCGGCTGGTGACCACCGCGGACATGCTCGTCCCGCCGTTACACTGGAAATCCTGCATCAATTGGGTGTTATTTCACCCACAGAGCTGATCGCTCTTGCCGAATACGGCCCGACATTCCCGGTGAATAACTGGCGCAAGATCATCGTAGGACAGGCACGGCCCTGCTGTAAATTACAGTTAAACAGCCAGCAGCCTTCATGAGCCTCCCCGTGCGCGATCTTGTCCGGATGAAATGTATCCAAATCAACGACCTGCTCCTTCAGTATTACGGTCGACCTGCATGGCATAACCCCATGCCGCCACTTGATGAGCTGGTCTCAACCATCCTCTCCCAGAATACCAACGACGTCAACCGGGACCGCGCCTTCAGGGCCTTGCGAGAGCGCTTCCCCACGTGGGAAGCGGTGCGTGATGCCGATATCCATGAGGTTATCGCAGCGATCCACTCGGCTGGCCTGGCCAACCAAAAAGGTCCCCGTATCCAGAATATCCTGCACGACATCACCATCCAGCGAGGGTCGTTAGACTTGAGCTTCTTGCGCGACCTGCCTCCCGACCAGGCGCGCGGCTGGCTGCTGCAGTTTAAAGGAGTGGGTCCAAAAACGTCTGCAATCGTGCTGCTGTTCTCATTAGGTATGCCCGCTTTTCCGGTGGACACGCATATCTACCGCGTTACCGGGCGGCTGGGCGTGCGACCCCCAAAGATGAGCGTAGAGCAGGCACACGAACACCTGGCGGCCCTCTTCCCTCCGGAAAGCTACTATGCAGCCCACCTCAACCTCATCCGCCTGGGTCGTGAAATATGCCATCCCCGGCAGCCGAACTGCCCGGCCTGCCCGTTAAAGGGCTTATGTGATTATTATGCGGCTTTGGTAAATAAAAGGTGACTGCTCAAGCTAAAGCCTTCGCAGTAGAGAATACCGGTCTCCAGCCGAAGCTGAGCCGTTATGGTTAAAGGTGATCCTATATGGTTGACCATCCCATTCAAGATACTCTTACCTCTCTGCATGAAGCTCTGCAGCGATTACAGTCTATGCCACTACCCGACGAAGGGTACCTTGCACTACAGGAGGCCGACCGATCTCTAAAAGAAGTGGCCGCAGAGATGGAAGCCCTTTCTGCTGAAAACGCCCGGCTTAACCAGGCCGTCCAGCAGGCCAACCTGGCCCGCTCTGGGTTTGTCTCGGCGGTCACCCATGAGATCCGCGTCCCAATGACGTCGATCAAAGGCTATACCGACCTGCTCCGCCAGGGTGTGATCGGCCCGGTGAATGAACAGCAGCTCGACTTTCTGAATACGATCCGCAATAATGTAGAACGGATGTCTACCCTGGTCTCCAACCTCTCGGATATTTCATATATAGAGACCGGTCGGCTTAAACTGCAGCTCGCCGATATTTACCTGCGCATATCTCTGGAAGAAGCCCTTAATAGCTTGAACCTAAAGCTGGCGGAAAAAGAACAAACTCTGACAGTGGATCTACCTGCTAATTTACCTCCTGTGCGCGCCGATTCGATCAGGCTGGTACAGGTCTTGCACAACCTGTTAAGTAATGCTCATAAATATACCCCTCCCAAAGGCAAAATCGCAGTCCATGCCAGCCCAACCGGAAGTTTTGTGCGCGTGGAAGTCAGCGATACTGGTATCGGCATCCGACCGGAAGATCAAAGCCTGCTCTTCACTCAATTCTTCCGCTCCGAAGACCCCGCGGTGCGGGAACAGCAGGGATGGGGGCTGGGATTGTGCGTCGTCAAACGGCTGGTGGATATTATGGGAGGCGAAGTGGGCGTGCAGAGTCAGGTTGGTGAGGGGAGTACGTTCTGGTTTACGGTACCAGTATCGGTGCGACGTTCTCAGGTTTAAGATGGTCGAGGGATAACGAGATGAAGACGAAAAAAACCACGAAGCGGCATATCCTGTTGCTCTACCAGCATCTCATGGACCGGTTGTGGGCGCCCACGATCGTGTTAGGGTCTATGTTTTTCGCCGTATGGTGGTGGTCAGGGGTGTTGTTCCCCACAATTGAGAGCCCTTATGACCTCTTCATCGCCATCATCGCGTTTGTCGTCCTGTTTTTTGGGATCTTCGCTTTTCTGGCGCGCAAAATGTCTTACGTCCAGGCGCGCAGCGACCATCTGCGCGTGGTAACGCCGTTCCTACAGCTAAGGATATCCTATCGCCGGGTGCTCAGCGCTCACCCGGCGGAGTTCAAGTCCCTTTTCCCTCCCCAGAAATCGAGCTGGGCTCAGCGGCGCTTCCTGGAGTCGTATTATGGCAATACAGCCGTGGTCATGGAGCTGAGCTCTTTCCCCCTCAGCCCCGGCATCCTGCACCTGTTCCTGCCTTCTCAGATGTTCGACCCTCGCAGCAAGGGTCTGGTTTTCCTGGTGGAAGACTGGATGGGTCTCAGCACCGAGATTGACAGCTTCCAGGGAGCCTGGCGGCAGCGGCAGAGTCAGAAAGGGAAACCCGAGCCGGGTTTCGGGATTTTGCGGAGTTTAAGGTACAAGTAGCTTTCCCCCCTTAACGCTCTTCGTCAGTAATTGGCAGGACGA
>CAZPWU010000030.1:0-10672 GCA_964590325.1 uncultured Anaerolineaceae bacterium
CCCAATGGAGAAGATCGTCAAAGAGACTTCAGTGGTCAAAGAGACTTCAGTGGTTAAGGAGACGGTTCAGTCAGTCGTCACCGCCACACCACCTCCGGCGAAGGTCACCAATATCCTGATGTGGGATGATACCTACGATCCGAAAGATGCTGGCACGCCAGGTGCGAAGCGATGGGATGCCATGCACGCCGAGTTCGCCGCCAAGCACCCGGAGGTCAAGATCGAATTTCAACCCATCACATCCGGCACTGAGATCCGCAAGAACTTTATCGCCGCTCATGCCGCTGGCAATGCCCCCGACCTGTTCTACACCTATCCGCCTTCGATGAACCCATACTGGGACCAGGGCTTCCTGCTGCAGATGGACGACTATGTCAACAACTGGACGCTCAAGGATAAGGTCGTCGAGGCCCTGTGGTATGACGCCCTGATTGAGGACCACTACTACGGCATCCCGTGCGATTTCTACGGCATGTGCCTGGTCTGGCGTAAGGATCTCTTCGCCAAGGAGGGCTTGACCGCTGCTCCAAAGAATTGGGACGAGTTGGCTACATTTGGACAGAAGCTGACACACCCTGATAAGAAGCAGTACGGCTTCGGGCTGCTGGGTATGGCCTGGGCCTCCTGGTATTATGAGAACTTCGTCTGGCAGGCTGGCGGCGAGGTGACCAAGCGTCTGCCGGATAAAACGGTAGAGCTGAGTTTCACCGATGATGCCGGCGTCCAGGCGCTGCAGTTCTACCAGGACCTGAAGTACAAGTATAAGATCACCCAGGAGAACGTGCTCCAGGATTATGACGCCAATGTAAAAGACTTTGAAGCCGGACGGACTACCATGTGGATGAGCGCTAACACTTCCGCACCGGGCTACATAACCGACGGCATGACAATGGACCAGTTAGGCTACACCACCCTGCCTGCCGGTCCCACGGGCGTCAAAGCGGCCCAGATCGGTGGTGGGTACTGGACCATCAACGCAGCCGCCAACAAGGATAGACAGGATGCGGCCTGGACCTACGCCGTATGGCGCACCGATCCGAACACCTGGATCTTTTTCTGGCAAAAAGAGAACGAGTTTGGCCAGCCACCCTCACCCTGGCTGCCTGTGTACAAGGGCCTCTTGAACCAGGCCGAATGGCAGGACGTGCCTCAGGAATGGGTGGATGCCTCGAATGGCACGGCGAAGATCGCCCGCACCGAGTATATCTATAAGGACAAACTTGAACCTTACTTCGCAGCACCGGTTCAGACTGTGCTGACCGACTCGAAAGCTGACTGCAAGACCGTCCTGGTCGAGGCCGCCAAGAAGATGGCAGCCGAGGTCACAGGCACTGTGCTCGCAGCGTCGGCCAAATAATATACTTTTAAGGAGCGCCTACGAAGGTAGGCGCTCCTTAATTTATTACTTTACTGGGAGGGACATTATGGCTGCAGCTCAAAGTGAAGCCACTGTCATCCGGCCGCGTCGCAGGGGTATGGGCTCTCAGCGAGCCTGGATAGCTTTTTTATTTACTCTGCCTGCTTTTATCGCCTTCATCCTCTTTAAATATTATCCAATGACCCAGGCGTTCTACATGAGCTTCTTTGACTACAAAGTTGCCCACCCGCCAGGTATCTTTGTTGGGCTGAGCAATTACATTCACGCCTTCAAAGACCCGCTAAATGCCAAGGTTTGGAGCAACAATGTCATCTTGTTTTTGTGGACCCTGGCATTAGGCTTCTGGGTGCCCCTGGTGCAGGCGATCTTGCTGGATGAGGTCCGCCGCTTAAAGACCTTCTATCGGGTGGCTTACCTGCTGCCTTCCATCATCCCGGCCGTTGCCTCGGCGGTCATCTGGAAGTGGATTTACAACCCGGATTGGGGCTTGCTGAACAACATCTTCGAGCGCATCGGTTTACCCCCCCAGGGCTGGCTCAACGCCCCGAGCCAGGTCAAGTTCAGCCTGATGTTACCGCTCATACTCGGAGGCGGTCTGCAGATCTTTATCTACCTGTCCGCCTTGCAGGGTGTTCCCCTGCACCTCTACGAATCGGCCGATCTCGACGGTGCCTCGATATGGGCTAAGATGCGCTACATCACCATCCCGTCCATTATGCCGATCATCGGGCTGCAGTTCATCCTGGCGCTGACTACTGCCTTCCAGATATTTGATCAAATCTATATCATGACCCTGGGTGGACCGGCGGACGCCTCGCGCGTGGTCGTCCTGAACATATACTATTATGCCTTCGAACGCATACAGATGGGCTATGCCTCGGCTATGTCTGTATTGCTCTTCCTGGTGACCTTCGTCCTGGTTGCCATCCAGCTACGATTGACGCGCGGTGAAGCTCAATAACGGGCAGGAGGATCATCGATGCCAATTATTTCCGAAGTTGTCCATAATCGTCAGAGCCGCATCGCCCTGGTGTTTGTCTATATCCTGGCGACGATCTGGCTGGTCGCCATGCTCTTTCCGCTTTACTACACGATCGTCATGGCGACAGCGCCTCGGGCGGCAATAATCGAGGTGCCACCGCGTCTCAGCATCCACCTCGCAAAGGTCGCTTATATCAGCCTCGATCTGACCCCTTTCGTTAAGAATCACCTGGACTTGTCTGCTGATGACCTTGAGAAAGCCATCAAAGGCGAGATTGCTGTCACTGCCACCCGTCCTTTGTTCCTGGATCGCGAGCTGGAAGCCTCCCATGTCATCGCCAGTTTCAATGGGCAGGTCATCGCCGAGGCGGATATTCCGCAGTGGCTGTTGACCAAATACTACCCTCAATGGATCAACTACGGGGCGGATCGACCTCGTAAAGAGGGGAGTGCTTTTTTTGAGTATTTTAAAATCCCCTTCAACTCTCAGGTCCTGGGTGGGGCGGTTACCCAATCTGCTCCATGGTATGCAGCACCCCAGCCCGGATCGCTGGCCGAGAGGGTCTATAATGAGGTGATGGGGGAGGGTTCAATCCAAGGGGATTGGTCTTTGACCATTAAAAACTCTATCAGCCATATGTTCGATGGGTTTCGACAGACTATCGGTCCAAAGGAGTTGTGGACTGATTTCTCCCAAGGCTCAGTACCGCGCTGGTTTTTCAACAGCCTCATCTATGCTTTCGGGGTGATTATCGCACAGTTGTCCGTCAGCGCGCTGGCCGGCTATGCCCTGTCTCGGCTGTGGTCCAGGAGGTTATCTTATGTATTGGAGCTGTTCTTCCTGGCTACATTGATGCTGCCAGCGATCCTGCTCTTCCTGCCAATGGTCTTGATGATGCAGAATTTCCCCTTTCCGACTATCCCATTTACATCGGTTAAGCTCCCGGGTGTGAGCCTGATGAACACCTACTGGGCAATGATCTTACCCCATACGGCCTGGGCGTTCTCGATCCTGCTCTTCCGCGGTTTCTTCGATCAATTGCCCGACGAGCTCTTCCAGGCGGCCCGTATCGATGGGGCCAGCGAGTGGCGCATCTTCTTGCGGATCGCTTTCCCGCTGTCGGGTCCGATCTTTGCCACGATGACCATTTTCACATTCCTGGCCATCTGGTCGGAATTCCTGTGGCCGTACCTGGTGGCCAGCAAGCAGTACATGTGGACCTTGTCAATCGGCCTGTTCAGCGCCTCGGGAGCGGGTGGAGGCACCGGCGGTGATCCTACTCGAAGTATGAGCATGGCTCTGATCGCGGCAATACCACCGCTGTTTATCTTCCTCTTCTTCCAACGCTACCTGGTGCGCGGCATCGCTTTGACCGGGATCAAAGGTTAGATCTACAGCGTACTTCTAAAATGGGTTAATAATGCCATGATTAAAGGTGCGACGCACTCACTCAAGTGCGTCGCAACTTTTTTGGTACATGAATTTTAGCAGATTGAGTCATTGCATGCCGTACTAAAATAGGGTAAAATGTACGGCAGATTTTGGAGTAAGCACCATGGAGAAAAAAACAAAACTGACCATACGCGTAGAGCAACAATGGGTCGAGAATGCCAAACGCTATGCTGCCCGTCATAACACCACTCTCACCCAACTGGTTTCAGATTATCTCCGCCATCTGTCCTTCCAAGACTCGCTACCGACAGACACACCCATCCTTCAAAGACTGACAGGTATCTTACCCGTGGATGTATCTATCGAAGATTACCAGGCTTATTTGGGAGAAAAATTTGACGGATAGCATGCGTGTCTTGTTGGATGTTAATATCCTGTTGGATGTCCTTGCACATCGCGAGCCATATTATACTGAATCGGCCCGAGTATGGGCGATCATTGAGTCAGGGCAGCTGCAGGGTTTAGTCGCTGCTCATAGCATAACGACTCTATTCTACCTGTTATCTCGTCATACTAAACCCGTCAAGGCTCAAACCGTCCTTCTTGACCTGTTGAAGGTGTTCAGCGTTGCTTTAGTTGATCAAAATGTCATTCTGGAAGCGCTGGCGATGGGATGGCAGGACTTCGAGGATGCTGTTCAAATGTCTGCCGCGTCTAAAGCAAATGCTACTTATATCATTACACGCAACACTAAGGATTTTGAACATGGACCCGTCCCTGCGATCCAGCCGGTAGAATTCCTGACATTGATAAACATCGATGCGGATTGACGTTTCCCTAAAACCAAGGGTATGATTAACCCTGAGAAATCCCCTTGTGTCAATAACCGTGAACCTATTAAATTATATATACGTTACTGATATGATCCACAGCTTATTGGAATTTAAATAATCGGGTTTTCGGGGGCGTCGTCTCCGAAAACCCTATTTTTTGTTCGTATTTGACTTCCGATTAGGAGATACTCAGCATGCTGACAGAACCAAGACGCAAGATCGTCGAAAAAGCCATCGAGAAGGGCAATGGCATCCTCAACCTGTCGCCAGGCTGGGTTGCCAGGACCTTCCTGGATTCCGGGCGCCGCCTGGGGTTGCCTGACAGCTCCTATGACCTCGGAGAGCGCGGCACGATCAGCGAGCGCTGGCTGGCTGCTACCAACAAGGCCGATAACGCCGTTGGCCCGCAGGACGAGGGTCTGTCTTACATTGCCGACGATGGTCAGAAGGTCATCACTCTCAAAGAAGCTGTCGAGGTAGCTGGGGCAGCGATTATGGGTCGGGAATATGCCCGGACCCATTCGGGCCTGGGTCGATTGGCCAAGGTTTTCGATTTCGCCGATCGATTACCTTACCACATCCACCAAATGAAAAAAGATGCCGCTCTGGTAGGGAGGAACCCGAAAGAGGAAGCTTATTACTTCCCTGAGGGGGTGGACCTGGGCGCCCATCCGGAAACCTTTTTTGGCGTCCACCCGTGGATTGCAGAACAGAAGCAGTACGACCTGCTCCTGCCCTATCTCATCGATTGGAACAGCGACCTGATCTTGAAACATGCCCGGGCGTATCTACAGGTGGTTGGCGAAGGATTCCACCTGCCGTCGGGAGTGACGCATGCCCCGGGTACTGCGCTAACCATCGAGCTGCAGGAGGACTCGGATGTATTTTCCATGATGCAGGCGCTGGTGGGAGGCAAGCTCATCTCGAAGGAGCTGCTCTTCAAGGATGTACGCCCGCAGGACCGCCAGAGATACGGTGAGCGCGTCGTCTTGGGCCAGATCGACTGGACCACCAGCGGTGACCCCTTCTTCTATGAGAACCGCCATACCCAGCCGAAGCTGGTCGAGGAGACATCTCAGCCAGGCGGACAGGAATACTGGATCTATTACAACACCCTTAAATTTAGCGGTAAGAAACTGGTGGTCAAACCCGGGCAGATATTTACCAGCCTCGACCGGGGGGTCTACAACATCCTCGCCTGGCAGGGGCGCGGCCGGTATGATGGTCACCCGATTGAAGCCGGTAATTTCAGCCTGGATTACTGCTTCGACGAGCTGCTCGTCACCCACACGAAGGCCATCACGCCCATCCCGGTGGAGAATATTGCCGAGGAAGACCTGGTCATCTATAAATTCTTCGGTCCCGACATCAATCCCGATGTCCCCATGATCCCGTCGTATAAGACGTAGGAGTGAAATGACTGTACCCATCCGTGTATGCCTGGTAGGGGCCGGGCGCGCCGGGAAGGTGCACGCCAGCTCTTTGGTCAACCACATCCCTGGAGGTGATCTGGCCTGTGTGGTCGACGCGGTCCCCGCGGCGCGCGACGCACTGGCTGACCAGTGCGGTCTGGAGACTCGTTTTGAGAGTTTAGAGGCAGGGCTTGAATGGGGCCGCTTCGCGGCAGTGGTGATCACCACACCCACCTTTACGCACAAATCCCTGGCGGTGCTGGCTGCCCAGGCGGGCAAGCACATCTTCCTGGAGAAGCCGATGGCATTGACGCTCTCCGAGTGCGACGAGATCATCGCCGCGGCTGAGCGTAACGGCGTCTATCTGCAGCTGGGCTTTATGCGCCGCTTTGACCCGGAGTTCCAGGCTGCCTATGAGCGTATCCAGGCAGGGGAGATCGGTCGCCCGATGCTGGTCAAGTCGCTGACACATGGACCGGGCCTACCGCCACCCTGGGCGCGCGACCTGAAAACATCCAACGGTATGCTGGCGGAGGTCAACAGCCACGATTGGGACTGCCTGCGCTGGCTGATGGGCTCCAATTTTTTACGCGTTTACGCCGAGGTGGCGGACTTTAAGGGCCCGGCACGCGGGGTCGATACCCCGAACTTCTACGATAATGCCATGGTGACCGTCCGTTTCGAAAATGGAGGGTTGGGCAGCATCTCGGGAGTGTGCCCATGCGATTATGGGTATGATGCCCGTGTGGAGGTCGTCGGCGAGAAGGGCATTTTACAGATCGGTGAGATGAAGGGGCAGGCCATTGTCGTGGGAACCGACCGCGAACGCGGGTTGCTGACGCCCATTTACCGCACCTGGCCTGAGCGCTTCGCCTGGGGCTATATCCGGGAGATGGAACACTTCCTCGGCTGCATCCGGTCAGGGAACCCTCCCACGGTGGGCGGCCTGGACGGGCGCTGGGCGGTAGCGGGTGTGCTGGCGGCGACAAAATCCTTCCTCGAGACTCGTCCGGTATATATGAGCGAGGTGATGAGCTAAGATGTTAGCGGCAGTGTATCACGGGCCCGAAGATGTGCGCTTGGAGGAGGTGCCGGTACCAATTATCGGGGCTGATGAGGTGTTGTTGAAAGTAGCGAACGCCGGCATCTGTGGCACCGACCTGCGCATCTGGCATGGCGCACATCGCAAGTTTCCTCCAGGAACGGTGCGCATCCCCGGGCATGAGCTGGTTGGCGACATCGCCGAGCTGGGTGCGAACGTCAAAGGGCTGGAGCCGGGCGAGCGCGTGTTTGTGGCCCCCAATATGGGCTGCGGACATTGCCGCCAGTGTGTGAGCGGGAATAACAACCGCTGCGCCAGATATGAAGCGATCGGTGTGACCATGGACGGCGCCTTTGCCGAGTATGTGCGCATCCCGGCTGCAGCAATCCTGCAGGGCAACCTCATCCCGCTCGCAGCCCAGGCCGACCCGGCTGCGGCGGCCCTGATCGAACCTTTTGCCTGTGTCCTGCGCGGCCAGGATGCCGTGGCGGTCAAACCTGGCGAGGTGGTGCTGGTGGTCGGTGCGGGCCCGATCGGCGTCATGCATGTCATGCTGGCCCGGCTGCGCGGTGCCGGGCGGGTCATCGTCAGTGACCTGCTCCCCGACCGCCTCGGGTTGGTTACCCGCGCCGGCGCCGACCGTACGGTCAGTCCGCTGCAGGAAGACCTGGCAGCCGTCATCGCTGAGGAGAGCGGAGGCGAGGGGGCGGATGTGATCATCGTCGCTGCCCCCGCGGCAGGCGCCCAGGAGGAGGCGCTAAAGCTGTCAGCCATCAGCGGGCGTATCAATTTGTTCGGTGGTTTACCCAGGGAACAGTCCACCATCCGATTTGACTCCAACCTGGTGCATTATAAAGAGCTGGTTGTAACCGGGACGACCGCTTGCAGTACTGCTGACTGCTGGCGGGCGGCAGCGTTGGTCAATTCAGGGCGAGTAGACCTGTCACATCTGGTCAGCGCCCGTTTCCCGCTTAGTGAGGCTCTGCAGGCATTGGCCGCGGCGGAAGATAGAAAGTCGTTGAAGGTGGTCATAGAACCGTAATATTGGAGGTCATGATGAACAAGCTCGAAAACAAATTCATCCGTTTTACAATATCTGTCCCTGATAACAGTTGGAGGCTTGACGATAAGCGCGCCCAGGTGAGCTGGGGGAACACTCAGAACCCGGGCCCCTGGGTAGCGGTAGAGCGCAAGACTCCCTCGGGGAACCGCCGGACAGCGCTGGTCCTTAGGGCAGCCGAAATAAAAGGAGATGCCCTGCACGGCCGTTTTGGGGATCCCAAGGGCCGCGATGGGGCTGTAACAATTGTGTTTCGGTTAACCAAGGATGCCCTGCAAGTCTACCTTGTTCCCGACGAGGTGACAGCCTTATCGACCATCGAGCTTTTCACCTGTGGCCTGGAGGCCGGTGCAGACGAAGACGGCGAGGCATTGGCTCCAACCCGTATGGGTCTACTGCTGCCGGCCAAGCAAGATAAACCTTTTGATTTACACCTGGGCACCTACGAATATGAAGGCGTACACATGGCAATGGCGGGCCTGTTCAAATCCGGCGCGGTTTTGATGGTAACCTGGGGTGACCCCTATGTCATATTGAACCTGAGGCGGATTGTCGACGAGGGGACGGCGCGTTTGCGCATGGGATTTTCACTGGCGAAGACAGCCCGTTCGCTCGAGCTGCGCTGCCTGGGACGCGGTGACCTGGTCAAGCTGGCGGGGGCTTATCGCGAACGAGCCGAGGCGCTGGGCTACCGCGTCACCTGGCAGGATAAGCTCAAAGACCGCCCGCAAGCAGCCCGGTTGTTCGGAGCCTGCAACGTCAAGCTATGGACAGCGCTGGCGCGCAAGATCGACGTTAACCTGGTCGAAGGGTCGGCGGAGGTGAACTGGACCTTCGACGAGGTGGCCCGGGTTGCCGAGCATCTCAAACAGGACCTGCAACTATCCGATGTGCTCTTTCACCTGGGAGGCTGGACACGCTATGGGTACGACTGCCGTCACCCCGACATCATGCCGGCTAACCCTGAATGCGGTGGCAACGCCGGGTTATCCGACTGCGCCCGGCGTGTGCAGGCCTGCGGTTATCTGTTCTGTCTGCACGACAACTACCAGGATATGTACCGCGATGCCCCGTCGTGGGACGAGAGCTGGCTGGAGAAAGACGACGACGGCTCACCCCACCTGGGAGGGGTGTGGTTGGGCGGGCAGGCTTATTACACCTGCGCGCGCGAAGCGGTCCGACTGGCTCAGCGCCCGCAGAACCTGCCCCTGGTGCGTGATGCATTCCACCCCGATCTGTATTTTATCGACACGACCTATGCTGTTGGTCCGCAGGAGTGCTATGACCCCCATCATCCCTTGACCAAACAGGAGGATATCTTCTGGAAACAGGCGCTTTCGGACTATGCCCGCGAGGTGATCGGCATGTTTGGCTCCGAATGCGGCCGCGAGTGGGCCGTACCGCATGCGGACTTCTTCGAAGGATTGGCCTCGGTCAGCGGTAATTACTACCACATGCTCAAACCGGCTGAGATCGGTGGAACAGTGGTGCCTTTCTTCGATATGGTCTACCGGGACGGTATCGCCATCCACGGCAAATACGGTTATAAGCCGGAGGAGATGGCTGAGCAGGTCATCTGGCACGTCGCTATGGGTCGCACACTGTATTACCATTCATTGGACATGCACCTGTACTGGCAAGACTCGGCAACGAACCAGGAGCTGCCTACCCCCGAGGGACCGTATGACCCGGCTGTGTTCACGCGCGCTCATAACGGCTGGGCGGAGGGCTTCTGCCTGTGGGACCGGTTCATGAAGAACACTCACGAGGTGTTGGGGCCGTTGAACCGCCTCACCAGTCAGGTGTTGATCGAACGCTACGATTTCCTGGACCCTCAGCGCTTGATCTGCAAGACAACTTACAGCAACGGGGTGACAGCGGTTGTCAACGGCAGCCCCTCGGATTATGTGGCCTCCTCCAACGTCGGTGGTAAGGTGATCCTGCCGCCGTATGGCTTCCTGGTCGAGGCAGGGACGTTTAGCGCTATCCATGCCTGCTCGTGGGGCAATCAGGCGTATAACAAGCCGGTGCTGTTCACGCTCACCAGCCTGGACGGTAAATCGCTGGTAGAATCCGAAAAAGTACGCGTCTTCCACGGCTTTGGCGAGTCACAGCTTGCATGGCGAGGGAAGATCTTTGATGTTCGTCGCGAGGAAGTGATAACTTTGTAGCAAATATCATACCAGGAGAAATGTAATGAAAAATATGGATCGGAACCAGGTTTCAGCGTGGGAAGAGACCATTACCCTTCCCACTTATCCCCCGCCGCCAGCGGACCCGAACCCGATGTTCCTGGAGAAACGCATTAACCAGGCTGCCAGCGGTCGAGTTTATCCTAACCCGTTCACCGACCACCTGACCATCGATAAAAAAGTCGATAAGCCCTACAAGGCTCTATTCGTGGAAAACGAATATATCCAGCTGATGATGCTGCCGGAGATCGGCGGGCGTATCCATGTGGGGATGGATAAGACCAACAACTATGACTTTTTCTACCGCCAACACGTCGTCAAACCCGCGTTGATCGGGTTGTTCGGCTCGTGGATCTCGGGTGGGGTGGAGTGGAACTGGCC
>CAZPWU010000031.1:0-10641 GCA_964590325.1 uncultured Anaerolineaceae bacterium
CAGGAGAGTAATATTCGGCGTGTTGTTGTAGACATGAGGTTATTGTAATCTCCTCGGCATATGCAAGCAATAGCCGCGCATATATAACAGACAGTTACTCATTATTGCGATAAAATAGCCTCAGCCGTAGGCTGCCTGGTTCACTCACTTGTTCTGAGTGCAACAGTAGTAAATTGGTTAGAGTTGCAATGCGATGGATGAAGCTGCCCTGATCCATGCTGCCCGTAGCAATGACCTCGATGCCTTCAACCGCCTGGTGATGGCTTATCAAAATTTAATTTACAACCAAGCCTATCGTATGTTGGGTGAGGGCGATTCGGCTGCGGATGCCACTCAAGAGGCTTTTATCTCTGCGTATAAAAACTTACGCGCTTATCGGGGAGGGTCATTTCGCGCCTGGATGCTGCGTATTGCCACCAATGTCTGTTATGACGAGCTGCGTCGTCGTCAACGCCGTCCAACAACATCCCTTGAGCCTCTCGACGATGCCGGAGAAGAGATTGAATCGCCCCATTGGATGGCTGATCCAGGTGAGCTGCCTGAGGATAAGGTCGATCGCATTGAATTGAGCAATGCTATCCAGCACTGCCTGGAGGAATTACCGGTCGATTTTCGTGCGGCAGTTATCCTGGTCGATGTGCAGGGGTTAGACTACTCCGAGGCAGCAGAAGCTATCGGGAAACCTCTTGGTACGGTCAAGAGTCGACTGGCACGTGCCCGCATGCGCTTACGAGATTGTCTGCAGGGGTTTGGGGAACTTATCCCGGCAGGATTCCGTCTGAGAGAAGAGTATTGATATTGACTATGAAGACTCGCATCTCTCCTCGCGATTGGGAACAGTTATCTGCATACCTGGATCGGCAGCTCAAACCCAGTGAACGGTCACGTCTGGAAGCGCGTCTGCAGGTCGACCCGGGTTTGAGAACTGCCTTAGAAGAGCTACGCCGTACCCGTGCTGTGCTGCGTAGCACACCCCACCCCCGTGCACCGCGCAAGTTCACACTGACCCCGGAAATGGTGGGGGCCCGACCGGCGTGGCGTCTTGCTCCGGCCTTAGGTTTTGTATCTGCCCTGGCCAGCATAGCCCTGATTTTCGTCTTAATCGGCGATATTTTCGGTAAGACGGCACCAGCAGTCCCGGCTGCTGTACCTCAGCTTGCTGCTAAGGAGATCAGGCCTACGGAAGCTGCTGTAGAAGCCTTCAACGCAATCCCTGTAGAGCCGTGGATCACAGAGAGTCCGCCCCCTCCAGTACAAACCGATGCGGTTGTCCCACCGGCCGAAGCACCGACGAGTATCTCTACTACTGTAACGGAAACACTAGCTGAAAGAACAGGTATGGCTCAACGAATCAGAGAAACGCCGACGCTTAGTGAGCCTGCCACCATCGGTCCTATATCACCAGGGATAAACGTGACACCCACCGTGCCGATAGCTGTTCTCGTCGCTACGACGATCACCCCCACTGCTACATCTCCCGAGCCGACAGTCACACCAACCATCACTATCCCCGCGCCGACGGAAACCCCTATCCCACAGACATCACTACCACTGCAAACTGATCGACAAGTGCTGTCAAAGCAGGTGCCTGAAACTACCCAACCGGTCAAAGAAGGTCTACCAACCCCGCGGATCTTTGAGGTATTCCTGGCGGTGCTGGCTTTAGGGACTGGTCTGGCAGCGATCCTGCTACGCCGCGGAATAAGTCGATGATCGCTGATGAGGTTAATTTTTGTATTCGGTGTGGGTCTACTCTGGTAAAAGCTCTCCATTTTGGCCGCCAGCGACCTGCCTGTCCGACGTGCGGCTGGATCTATTTCGCTGACCCAAAGGTTGCTGTCGCAGCCCTGGTCGAACAAAAACAGAGCATCTTGCTGGTAAGGCGGATCAACGAACCCCAAAGAGGTCTGTGGACCCTGCCGGCTGGTTTTGTGGATGCTGAAGAAGACCCTGTACGGGCCGCCGAACGCGAGTGTCTGGAAGAGACTGGTTTAGATGTGCATGTCACAGGCATATTAGATGTGCTTTATGGTCAGGAACATCCACGCGGGGCGCATATCTTGATCGTTTATCGTGCTGAGATACTCTCGGGGGAAATCCATCCAGGTGATGATGCCGACCAGGTGGCTTTTTTTGATCGTCAGTCCCTGCCGCCCCTGGCGTTTACCACAACACAGCGTATTATAGAAACAACCGTTTAATTACTTAACGCCTTCACAGTAGAGAATACTAAAGAAGGTATATAGGGGTGCATGCTCTCGTACACCTTTTATGGGCTCTTATCAATCTAGGCGGAGTAGCGATTTTTCCTCACAGTTATGATAGGGAAGGAATCGGGAGTAGGAATCCTGGCCTATTACGGACACCCCGACCAAAATTTATGGTACACTTTTTAAGGGTCTATTTATTTACAAAGGCCCTTTACTAGCATTAAAGAGGAGAATGTGTCATGAAACTAAAAGTCTTTAAACCCTTTATTTGGTTAGGTATTTTGATCCTGGTTGTCAGCCTGGCGTGTAACCTCGGTTCTACACCAGCCTCACCCACTCAAACTCTTCCTCCCCCTCCTACCCAGCCTCCGGCGCCCTCGCCGACTACAGCACCGGTTGACACCCCGCAACCCGTTAAGCCTAAGCCTACTCAGTCTCAGTCCGGAGCTGTGAGCAGCCTTGGTGACGTGCAAAAAGCCATCATACAAATTGAGGCTGAAGGAACCTTTGTTGACCCACAAGAAGGTTGGAACATCAATGTAGGTAAGCGCGGTTCAGGGTTTATCATCGACCCTTCGGGTATCGCGGTGACGAATAACCACGTCGCCACCGGGGCGGCTATCCTGAGAGTCTGGGTTGGCGGAGAGACTGCAAAGACTTACAATGCGAAAATCCTGGGTGTTTCCGAATGTTCTGATTTAGCCGTTATTAAGATCGACGGTGAAGATTTCCCCTATTTGGATTGGTTTGGTGGAGAGATTAAAGTGGGGTTGAAGGTTTATGCAGCCGGTTTTCCATTGGGCGATCCCGCCTTCACACTGACCGATGGGATTGTGTCAAAGATTGCAGCAAATGGGGATTCATCCTGGGCGTCGGTTAAATCCGTTATCGAGCACACCGCCAAGATTAACCCGGGTAATTCTGGAGGCCCGTTAGTGGATGAGAACGGCAAGGTTATCGGTATCAACTATGCCTCGATCGCTCAATATGAACAGAATTTTGCGATCAGCCGCGATACCGCTAAGCCGGTCATTGAACAGCTGCGTTCCGGCAAGAATATCGATTCCATTGGAGTCAACGGTATCGCCGTTTCTGGCACCATCAATGGCATGGACATCTACGGAGTGTGGGTCCGTTCGGTAGCCTCGGGGTCTCCAGCAGACAAAGCCCTTATCCAACCGGCTGACATCATCTACCAAATGGAAGGGGAGGTACTGGCTACGGACGGCACCATGAAGAGCTACTGCGAAATTTTACGCAGCCGTAATCCGACCGATACAATGGGCGTCACCATAATCCGCTACGGTGATCCCTCTTTACCACTGCTCGAAGGCCAGATAAACGGCCGCGAACTTGCTGTTACCGGATCTTTTACGGGTGGCAGTACCGCTGCAGGGGAGGCCACACCGACGGGTGAAGCTGCGGGCGGCGCTTATACTTACGTGAAGGTCGAGGACAATACTAAAACTATTGAAGTCGAAATACCTTCTGAATGGAGCGATATTAATGGCGAAGTTTGGACTTCTGATTGGGGAGGCCTGAAGTTTGATGCGCCGTCAATTACTGCTGCGCCTAGCCTTACCGACTATAACAGCTATACCGTCCCGGGTGTGTTCTTTGCTGCCTCCGACCGGTTGGGCCAGATTGGGGGTTTTGTGGAGCTCCTCGACGGGGTAAAAGGGTGGTATGAAAATGACTGTACGTTTGACGGACGTAATGACTACGGCAAGGAGGGTGGCTATTACGATCCCTTATATGAAGGGAAATTTGATCTATGGAAGAACTGTGGAGGCACAAATACCGAGGTAATGATACTGGCTGCCCGGCCTAAAGCGACCCCGACAGCTTACTTGATGTTGGTTGAGGTGCGTATCCTCAGCGATGCTGATCTTGAAGCTCTCATACATATCCTCGATAGCTTTGAGGTTATCGGGAGCTTTTAAATCTGCGTCAGATCACTAAAAATAGAGCTTTGCGGAGGCTTCGCCAATCTAGGTGTTGGGCGGGCGTATGCCCGCCCTACACCTAGATTTTCGGTAGTTTCTTTGCGAACTGCATAAGTCCTATTAATATTATTTCACAATAAAATCCAATTTGGCCTCGCTGAAGTTGCCTGCCATGTCTGTGGCGCGCACACGCAGGCTGTGCGTGCTAACCTTCGCCTGACGCGACACTGTAAACGGCGGTTCAGTCAGGGTTGCAACCAGCTGATCGTCTATATAGAATTCCACTTTCGCCAGGGTTACATCATCGCTTGCATTGGCCTGGAAGACTATACTCGAGTTTTTAGAATAAGACTGCCCTTTGCCAGGATTGAGTATCGATACTACCGGGGGTTGGTTATCGATTGTAATCTGGGAAACGGCTGTCTCAACGCGCTGGTCCTTGTGAACGACCAGCAGTTGCACCGCGTAAAGTCCACTGAGGCCCTCTGTGTTCCAGGTTCCCAGCAGCCCATTTTGGACAGGTTGAGTAACGTCCTGGCTGATCTGAATCCACTGCTGTGGGTTTAACCCCTGCCCTACCTGTAGCCGGTAAAAGTCAAAACCCTCACCATTCGCACTTCCTATAAACGATACCTGTTCCCGGACGTCGCTGAACATCGCCGGTGAGGTGATCTGTGAGTCGGGTGAAGTCTGAGGGGGTGAATAGATAATGTCATAGGCGTTAGGAGGCGTGGGCAAGCCAGCCATAGCGGCCCACTCGTGGGCCTCTGACGGCACTACCAGGAAGACCCGTTCTTCGACTAGCTCAGGCGGGGTAAAAACCGTGGCCAACCGCCCGGTTTCGCGATTAATCTGGAAAGCCTGGTAAAGTGTGTCCTCCTGGGTCGGCTCATTGCCGGTGAGGAAAACTTCGTTCACCCGAGTGGGGCAATTAATTGAAGGTAACATGCCGGAGGGGTCGCACACTTCTACCTGGGTGATACCTGGAGGTGTTGTCCAGCTTTGAGGAGGCAGATCGCGGCTGGCATATTGCATAATGGCGTGCCAGAGGGCTGCGGCTGCATAAGGCTGTACAATCTGGTCGGGTGGGCTTGTGGGAAGACCGATCCATACACCGCCGACAATCTGGGGAGTATATCCGATTGTCCAGGTATCACTCCCCTCACTGACGCGACCAATTTTTGCACCGGCAGGTCGACCGATCTCGAGTGGGTTTGGATGTCCCAGGCTGGGCCAACGTGCAGTTTCGTCGCTCAATACATGCGTGACCAGATAAGCCAGTTGAGCACTGACAACGGCTTTCCCCTGTGGGGTACCACCATCCCACCATAACTTACCCTGGGTATCTTCCAGGCGTAGAACAACTGAGGGTTTCGGGGTGGGTGGGTTGCTTAAACTTGCTGCCGTATCGGCAATCTGCCCGACCAGGACTCCATGATTGGCGAAGATCCCAAAGGCCTGGGTAGCATCCAGAAGTGTTACTCCGCTTTCAGCAAATAAATCCACGGTTGATGAGGTTAACCCCTGTCCGGACGATACCAAGTCCAGGCCAAACTGTCTCATTGTTTCAATGACATTTTCCGGCCCTATCTGGGTCATTACCTTAACCGCAGGAATAAGATAATCATTGGCAAAGGCTGTGCGCAGTCGCATAGGTCCGTGATATTTACCATCCCAATTAGTAATATTTTGCATTCCCAGCGCCTGGGTACCCGCTGCAGTGCCAGGTGTAGATTGAGGAATATCCCAAACCAGTGTCGCAGGATTCATCCCACGCGCGAAAGCGGTTAGATAAATGAAAGGCGTCAACAAAGAACCGGACCGATGACCGGGTAAATGGGCCGGGTCCAATCCCGGAACTGGCTCACCGGTCAGGGCTAATACCTGACCGGTATGCGGGTCTAGAATGATGGCTGCAGCCTTAAGCTCTTGGGAAATGGGTTCTGTTCCAGTTGGGAGTGTGGGCATGAGACGCGCAGCCTGGCAGGGGGTGCCATCAATTGCGGGCACTTCCGCGGGTGCCCCTGCCAGTAGCGCAATCTGGGTGGCTGCAGCGCATGCCGTCTGAAGTTGTAGATCATAGTCCAGCGTCGTCAGCACGTGGTAACCACCCCGTTCCAGCCATTCGATGGGGATATGCGTCGTCAGTTGCTCCAATACCAGGTTGGTAAAGGCCGGTGCAGGGTTCAATGCTTCGGTTGGAGAAGAGAAGCGCAAGTTTACCTGATATGCTTGTTGAGCATCGGAGGCTTTGATCAGGCTTTGCATTAACATTTTCTGGATGACCTGTTTCTGCTTTTCTATTGCTACCTGTGGGGTATCCAGTGGATTGAACGCGGGGGCATCAGCTACCGCGGCCAGCAAAGCTGCTTCGGCAAGATCCAACTGGGATGCTGGTTTGTTAAAATAAAGGCGCGATGCCGCGTCTGCACCGTATACCAGTGGGCCGTAATTAGCGCTGTTGAGGTACCATTCCAATAGCTTTTTACGCCCAAAATAGGTCGTAACCTGAGCAGCCAGAAGGCGCTCGCGCAGGTTCCTGCGCAGACTTGGTGCTTCGTCCCACAGGAGCAGGTCAGATACGAGCCGCTGAGCCAGGGTCGGATGGCTGCCCTGCCGCAGCCCCTCCAGAGAGTATCCCGGGTTGGTCCAAAAGGTCGGGTCAGCCGTAGCGATCGTGGCTGATATCAGGCTTGTCGAGAAATGATCAGCCTGGGTTTCATCCAAACGGAGGTATTGGCGCGCAGCAGCAGCCTGATGTTCAAGTGCCAGGATGATATGTTCACCCGTGCGGTCATAGAGACGCGTCGGTTGAAGCAGCAACCCATTGGGGGGCTCTAAAAGCAAGGGTAGCGTTTGCAAGGAGGGGAGGTTTTGGGTCAGATTGGTATACGCGAGCACTAATCCGATTACAGACAGGACGGCCAACAGGCCAAGGAAAGTACTGCAACCCAAACCCGTCCGACCGGCAGGATTTAAGTGTTCCTTACCCCGCCGCTGTTGGCGTTTATGAACAATATAAGCAACATCGGGCATATGGAGATTTTACAACATAAAACCTGAATTTAGAAGCCGGCATCGGTTCGACCCCTAAACCTGTTGCCGGCTTCTAAAGCTGTGCAGGTCCCCTGGTGTGATTTACCCCTGACACCTGCACCCTGGATGTTTGATTACCCAGATGTGATATGATTTACAGTCTGTAGAAGCTCCAGAGCTGATCGGCGGGTGCCTTCGGTCACTTCACCCATCATTTGAGCCAGTTCCAGGAGACGTTTTTCGCCCTGCAAGACCTCGACCTGCGTGAGGGTGCGTCCACCCTTGATATTTTTCTGGACACGGAAATGCTGGTCGCCAAATGCTGCCAGCTGAGGCAGGTGAGTGACGCATAGTACCTGGTGTTGGCGGCCCAATTCCCAAAGTTTACGCCCGACTATGGAGCCAACGCGACCACCGATACCCTGGTCAATTTCGTCAAAAATCAAAGTCGGGACATGGTCGGCACGCGCCAACACATTTTTAATAGCCAGCATCAACCGCGAGGTTTCTCCTCCCGAGGCGATTTTCACCAAAGGTTTAAGCCCCTCACCGGGGTTAGGGGCTACCAGGAATTCAACGTGTTCCAACCCTGTCGCGTCAAAAGCTACACGTAGGCCATCGTCAAGGGGAACACCGTCCGCCTCCGGACGCTGCTGGAAGTCCACTTTAAAATGGGCCGATTTCATATTAAGATTCGCCAGTTCATCTTCTAGAGTCTGTTCCAATTTCTGTGCCGCGGCATGTCGTTTTTGCGAGAGCACCTGCCCCTCTTTACCCAACTGGTTCAGCAGCTGCGCCTCTTCTGCCTCCAACTCTTCAATGCGCTCACCTGCATGGGTGATCGTATCCAATTGACGGCGGGCATCTTGTGCGAATGCTAAAATAGCTTGGATAGTATTGCCATACTTCCGCTTGAGATTATGGATCAGGCTCAGACGTTCTTCGACCTGATCCAGCCGCTTGGGGTTAAACTCGATCCCTTCCAGGTAATTGTGTAAATTACGCGCCAGGTCAGTGAGGTTATCGAACAGGAGCTGGGCTTGTTCCTCGAGGCTTGATTGAGATGAGTCAAGGCGAGTTACCCCACCCAAAGCATGCACAACTTGCCCGAAGAGGTCAATCGTGGAAGGTGATTCGGGGGTCCCCTCATCCAGAGATTGCAGTGCTTCTTGCGCTAAGGAAGCCAATCCCTCCGCGTTGGCCAGGCGATTGCGTTCAGCGCGCAGCTCTTCTTCTTCATCTGGACGCAGGCGTGCTGCCTCTATTTCGTTGATTTGATAGTTGAGTGTGTCTACCCGTCGGGCTGCCTCACTTTCGGTTTGACGCAGGTCGGTCAGCTCACGACGGATGGCTCCCAGGTGGCTGTACGTCTTACTGTAAGCGGCCAACTCGTTGTCGATATCGGCAAAGGCATCCAATAATCCCAGGTGGTTGCGGACCCGCAGGAGAGATAGATGCTCTGATTGACCATGAACATCCACCAGGTATTCACCAAGCTCGCTTAACAAGCCAACATTGACATTGCGACCATTGACTCGAGCAATACTGCGTCCGTTATGCCGGATCTCACGACCAAGAGTGATTGTTTCGGGGTTGTCCAGCAGTTCCTCGCGTTCCAGGATGGCGGTTATGGTGGAACGCACCGTCTGTGGGATTTGGAAAATCCCTTCGACATTTGCCCGTTCGGCTTCTGCCCGGATCATGGTTACATCAGCGCGTCCCCCAAGTAATATTTCAACCGCGTCAATGATGATCGATTTACCTGCCCCGGTTTCCCCGGTAAAAGTGACTAAACCCGGTGTGAAGCTCAGCTCCAGGTGGTCAATAATCGCGAAGTTGTCGATACGCAGTTCGGTGAGCATGATAGGATAGACGTTGTTCAGTCCTGGGGGGAAATGGTTTTCTCCCCCCAGGAGCTTTATCAATTCAAAGATTGATACCCGATAAGCGATAATAGACCGTTGTGGTGACCATTACTGTGTAGATAGCGGGCCATAACAAGGATATCAAGTTGGCTGAGCCTCCTAATCCTCCTGTAGTAATAGCTGAAAATGCTATTACAATACGAGGGAGCAGGATAGGCAGACAGCCCAATGCTGCTGCAAGGGCTGTCAGCTGGAACAGACCTTTGCTGCGCCTGCGTCGAATAACCAGACGTGCAATCTCGCTGATGATGACCCCAGCGATTGGAGCGATAAAGATTATTAAAAAACCAAATGGTATAACAGAAGATATGAGAATTCCTAGAAATGATAAGATCCCAACCACTATAAAAGCTAGCGGATAATCGTACCATTGGGCCGTATTGAAAACTTTTTGCTGGCCGCGCACGCATTCCTTACAACGATAGCCGGTGGGGGTGAGGACAGCGCACTTGGTGCAGATGGGCTTTTCACAGCGGTTGCATCGTAACGTTGTCGGAGTCTCGGGATGATTAGCGCAATACAGAATCGGTGGTGTATCACTCATCTTTGATTACCTGTAGAGGGGTTTTGATTCATGTGTGGTGTCAGGTTGCGGTAAAAATACCCGGGGTCTTGAAAACGCACAAATTTAGCGGTGTGATCTCCCGCACGGATATCCACACGATCGTTGTTGGATAATTCAACCGGCACCTGTCCATCGATGCTAAGCACTGCTTGGTGATCGGTCTGAACGGTGATGCTGACGGATGAACCCTCGGAAAGTACAATAGCCCGATCGATAGATAGATGGGGTGCGACCGGTACCAATAAAATATTTCGCAACTCAGGGGGCAGGATGGGCCCTCCAGCAGCCAGAGCATAAGCCGTAGAGCCGGTCGGTGTGGCTGCGATCAGCGCATCAGCGACGTAAGTGGTGAGGAAACGACCATCTACATAAGCGCTCAGATGCACCGGTCGCACGATCTGGCCGCGGCAGACAACGACTTCATTCATGACATCCCAGGTCCCAAGCTGCTCTTCGGCATGCCATCGTTCGGCGCATATCATCATACGAAGTTCCAGCCAGTAGTCCCCAATCAGGAGGCGTGGCATAAACTCTATCCACTGGTGTTGCCTGAGTTCCATAAGAAAACCAAACCGGCCCATATTGACCCCCAGGATAGGCACGCCGCCAGGTGCACACAGGTGACCAGCTCGCAGCATCGTACCATCACCACCCAATGCTATCATCAGGTCAAACTCACCTGCGACAGTCCGGCTTTTCAGCTCTTCATCATACAACAAGCCATACATTACAGAGACACCGCGTTTATGTAAATAGGTGACAATATGGGCAGCCTCGGACGCTGCTTCGGGAAGGTTGGGGTGGGCGGTTACAGCAATATTTTTAAAGACAGGTTTTGGTTCTGCCATAATATCTGTATTTATTATTTTATTATGAAAACCGAGAAATAGCGAGTGGTGGAGGAAAAAAAGTTACCCGTCGTGAGTTTACAGCCTCTGCTCACACGTAGAACGGTAACC
>CAZPWU010000032.1:0-10515 GCA_964590325.1 uncultured Anaerolineaceae bacterium
ATCTATGAAAAGTCCCTCGGTGCAGTTGCCAAAGCAGGCAGCACCCCTTTGAACGGGGTCTACGAATACGGCGAAGCGATCGACCGGCGCGGATTAGTTTTCATGGATACCCCCGGCAACGATCCTATCTCGATCACCGGCCTGTTGGCCAGCGGCTGCAGCCTGATCCTCTTTTCCACCGGGCGCGGTTCCGTCTTTGGCTCGGACATTGCACCATGTATAAAGATTGCCAGCCACAGTGACCTGTATGGACGGATGCCTGACGATATGGATTTCAACGCCGGTCAAATCCTCGAGGGAGCCTCATGGGAAGATGCCAGCCAGAAGCTTATCGAACTGGTAGTAAACGTCGCTTCGGGCCAGCGCACCAAAAGCGAAACCCATGGTCTGTCGGAGCATGAGTTTGTTCCATGGCAGCCGGATGCATTTTTATGATGGCAGTTTTCTCTTTGTAAATACCAGCCAGGCAGCCAGGAATAGCAGCAATAAACCAGAACCGTCAAATAGAATAAATCGTCTTACTGTTGCACGAACTGTAGTATGACCAGTGGGGAAAGTGAGCAGCAGGATGGTTTCTCCGACTAATCCGATTGCCTGCATGACGATAGCCTCATAAAGTGATACCCGCTGTCGACTAGGGTTCCACAGCGCCACAGCATAGGGTACATTCCACATCAAGAACAGGATGCCCATACCGCGCAACATCCACACACCGGAGGGTCCGTTTAGCTCAAAACCAGGAGTGTACAGTTGAGGTGATACCAGGAAGACAATGGCACATTGTACATTGAAAAACAAAACGAACCCAATCAATCCTCGCGCCAGCCAGGTTTTTTGACGCTCCGACAGCATCACCAATACGCTCTCCGCTTTTTGTTGCTTTTTATTCGGTCAATGACTATGTGGTAATTCGATCGGGGTCTTTTCCAATTTTGCTTGTAAATCTCTTTGATTCAAGCTGCGGACGAGTTCAACCTCGAAGCGGGATCGATCGCCTCTATGAACAGCATGGTAGTATTCGAGGGGTGTGCCATCCTCTAAATAAGTGATGCTGTTTAATAAAAGAAGTGGGTCATATTCTTCCACCATCAGCAGTTGTGCTTCACGTTGACGGGCAGGTATGGCCTCAATGGTTCGCCGACCATGGCTGATTACCAGGCCAAATTTTGTTTCAAGGACAGCATATAGGGATTGGTCGCTCAGATCATAATTTGCCAGACTTGGACAAAGCTTGTAGGGTATATAGGTTGTAACCAGGACGATAGGTTCGTCCGAGACATATCGTAATCGCTCGACACAAAAAACAGGTGTCCCAGGTTCGAGGCCAAGATATGCAGCAATCTTTGGTGTTGCCGGCTGCACCTCGTGCTTCAGCACTCTTGTGACCGGTTTAAGACCCCGGTCTACCATATCCTGGTAGAACCCCGTGAGCTTCTGCACCAGGCTTTCGTTGATTTTTTTCTCTGCGACATAAGTGCCTTTTCCTTTTTTACGGGTGATCAAGCCTTCCAGCTCAATTTCCCTGAGCGCTTGCCGGACGACCGTCCGGCTGACGTGATAAACGGCGCATAATTCTGGCTCGCTTGGGATCTGATCACCAGGTTTCCATTCACTCTTGTTGATTTTCGCTTTAAGTATATCCATCAGTTGGATATAGTAGGGTATGTTGCTCTCTAGATCAATTTTGCCTGCAGAAACCATATTTGACTCTTTCTGAAATTACCTGCTAGAAGGCAATCCTGTAATCATGTTATTACAATTATAGTTTTGTCCTTGATCGTGGTCAATCCCAATGGATGATAAAATAACGAAGTATAATATCCGATCTGACAAATCCACCTGGCTTTTGAACGCTCTAAAAGTAATCAACCCATCCAGTCCCTCTTGAGGTTTTCGTAAAATGAGCGAAAAATACATCCTTGCTCACGACCTTGGTACAACCGGCAATAAAGCCTCGTTGTATGACAGCCAGGGGCAAGTCCTGGCAAGCTCATTCTATGGCTATGGAACGGAGTATCCCAGGGTCACCTGGGTAGAACAAAACCCCGAAGATTGGTGGAAAGCGGTATGTATTTCAACCAACCAGCTATTAAGCAGTACACACGTACCGGCAACGGCAATTGCTTGCATCGCTTTCAGTGGTCAGATGATGGGCTGCGTGGCTGTAGACCGGCAAGCGCGGCCGCTGCGCAACGCCATCATCTGGGCAGATCAGCGTGGTGTAGAGGAAGCGGAATTCCTTATCACCCGGGTGGGTCGCGAACAGGTCTACCGCATTACCGGTCACCGCGCCAGCCCCTCCTATTCCGGGGCTAAGATCATGTGGGTGCGAAACCATCAGCCAGAGCTATTTGCCCAGGCTCATAAATTTCTACATGCTAAGGATTTCATTGTAGCGCGGCTGACAGGTCATTTTGTAACCGATTATTCGGATGCCTCGGGCATGAACCTGTATGACTTGAAGACCAAAGATTGGTCGGATCCAATCCTGGAAGCTATCGATCTGGACCGAGAAAGGCTGCCTGAGTTACACGCCTCGACCGATGTGGTCGGGGAAGTTACAGCCAAAGTAGCCGAGGAGGTAGGGCTGGTACCAGGAACGCCTGTGGTGATCGGAGCTGGTGATGGATGCTGTGCAGCCGTTGGTGCCGGGGTGGTGCGAGAGGGCAGCGCTTATAACTACATTGGCTCTTCGTCCTGGATCGGCATCACCACCCGAGAGCCGATCCTTGACCCGGCCCAACGCACCTTCAATTGGGCGCATCTGGTTCCCGATATGTTCAGCCCGACCGGCACGATGCAAGCTGCTGGAGGATCATACCAGTGGCTACGTGATGTTTTCTGCGAGCTAGAAAAACAATCGGCTTCCACGCTAAAGCTAAGCCCCTACGAATTGATGAATATGCAGGCCGAGCAGTCTCCACCGGGAGCGAAAGACCTTTTATTCCTGCCCTATTTATTAGGAGAACGCTCCCCGCGCTGGAATCCAAAGGCGCGTGGCGCCTATTTTGGCCTGACCATGCAGCATACTCGAGCAGATATTATCCGTGCTACCCTGGAGGGCATCACTTTTAACTTGCGCGTCATTCTGGAAGCCTTCGAAGAGCAAGGTGCTCAGGTGAAAGCGATGCGTGTGATTGGCGGTGGAGCTCGCGGGCGAGTGTGGCGGCAGATCATGGCCGATATCTATGGTATTCCCATTGTCCAGCCAGCTTTATTAGAGGAGGCCACATCGATGGGAGCGGCAATAGCGGGGGGTGTCGGGGTGGGGTTATTCCCAGACTTCAGCATTGCCGAGTCTTTGACCCCCATCGTGGACACCATACTGCCCAACCCGAAAGTCAAGCCCTTATACGATCGCCTGTATCAGGTGTTCAACCAATGTTATGAGGCCCTTGTACCTTTGTACGATGCTTTAGCTAAGTAGAAATTCCCGGGCTAAGTCAGAGGGGTTATCCCAGTTTTATATATGCGTCGCGCAGGACAGCCTGCCATTGGATGTACCTGGCAATTAGGGGCTCATAGGTTACATGGTTCTCAGTATTTGGATAGATCGGAGCGCCAGCCGGGTGCGCATGCCTATCGGCAACCGTAGCCAGGTCGTCGAAGATGCCGGCTGACTTGCCAGCGATCATGGCGCTGCCCCAGGAACCGAACTCGCTGCCCATCAGGGGTTGGTAGGGTACACCGAGAACATCTGCCTTGATCTGATTCCATACTGGGCTGTGTGCCCCTCCTCCGATGACTCGGGCTTCATAGAGCTTAAGGTCGGGGATCAATTCACGCAGGATGCCCAAGTAATAGGCATACTCATAAGCCACGCTTTCCAGGACTGACCGGTCGAAGTGGGCCTGGGTGTGACCCCATGAAAATCCCAGCCAGGCACCGCGCATCTCTGGCGTAGCGGGGCAAATCCTCCCGCCCAGGTGGGGCGAGAAGAATAGCCCATCGGAGCCCGGCTTGATCGACGCAGCCTGCCCGGATAGCTCATCATACAGGTCTGATGAGGCCCTCTGGCGTTTTCCACGCAACATGTTGAAGAACTCATCCCGATACCAGCGTAAAGCGATCCCGCCTCCACCGATATAGGCCAGGGGGTTCCACAGACCAGGAATTACTGACCGCATGCTTAACAACGCCCGGTTCTTCACGTCAGCCACATAGGTATCTGTGCATCCAGCCAATACGGAAGCTGTACCGGCAACGTCGAAAAGCATGCCTGGGCGGACGATACCGCCTCCGAGGGCACTTGCGGCCGTATCTCCGCAGCCGGCCGCGACAATTATGCCTTGTACAAGCCCAAAGTCGACCGCCACAGTACCAGTTACCTCTCCGACGATGCGCCACGGTTCGACAATCCTGGGTAACTTACCCTGGTCCACTCCAAATAAGGTACATAGCTCGTTAGACCAGCACCCATTTTTGGCATCACTTAAACCGGAAAAATGTATGAAAGTATGGTCGATGAATGCATCTTCGCCCTTCAATCCAACCATCTTGCCAGCTACATAACCCGCAGGGGTCACGAACTTCGCAATACGTCGATAGGTTTCGGGCTGCTCCTCTTTCCACCATAAGACCTTGGGTCCATGATCGCAGGTAGGTGGGCAGCCGGTCAGGCGCGTGACCAGATCCGCGTGATTTTTGGTAATGAATTCAATGTAAGGCTGGCAGCGCATATCCAGCCATGAGTCGAAGCGTGTGGCAGGATTGAAATTCTCGTCAACAGTCCCGATACCTGCCATCTGGCTGTCAAAAGCGATGGCAGCCACCTGGCGGGGGTCGACGCCGCTTGACTGGAGGCATTGTTTAACCGTCTGTGCAGCAGTCTGGTAAAAATCGTCGTTTTCCTGCTCGACGACACCTGGGGCGGGATAATAGATCGGCACATCGACTGTGGCGGATGCCACCAGGGTGCCATCGGTTGTATAAAGGGCAGACTTTGTGCTGCTGGTGCCTAAATCAACGCCGATGAGATATCGCTTTTGCATGGATTTTCCTCTTAACTATGCGATTAGCCTCGTTTTAGGTGCATTACGCGATGTGTCTCGATACAGTCGAAAAAGAGCATCGGACATTAAAGAACACTATCTGACGGTGTACTCCTCAACCTTAGCTTTCTAGGTTGGTTGAGTAGCAGGAAGGCTATGGTTTTCAGCCTTTCAGCGTATCGACACCGAGGCACGTCGAGTTTTTCACTGGAGCTGACTTTATATATCTTGAATATCATGGACTCAGAGGTATCCTTTGTATTCACGATACGGAGGTCATATCAACGAGGGGCTTGTATACCAACGGAGGACGAAGGTCCGCGGCGATCGCTGCAAGCTGGTCGAAGAGCCGACTGTCAATTTCGATATGAAGGACCTCGGCGATTACCTGCGTCCAGCCATGTAAGAAGTAAAGCCAGCCATCCTCAATAATCAAGTTACGGCTCACTTTTTGTGCCATAGCCTGGTGCCAGAAGTCAAGCTCACCACGGTAATTGATCTCCCAGGCAATCCCATTATGTGGAAACACGCCTGCATCTGTGATTGGAGAGCCTGGGGTGTCCTTACCCATGCCTGTCGCATTGATCACCAGGCTGCCTGATGGCATGTTCTCCATAATTTCATCGTTCTTTCTTGGGTCAGCGTTCTGGATGTATACAAACTCAATATCTGTTACCAGGCTCTCGACCATAGCATGCAAGCTGTCTAATCTTCTTTGCGAACGGTTGACCACTACGATTCTTTTGGGCTTGTCAGCGGGATAAGCTTTGTTAATGAAATGTAGCGAAATGGCTTTTCCCGATCCCCCGGCACCGAAACACAACACTTGGGCACCGGTCCGTCCAAAATATCCCTTCTCGACGAATGCGCCCAGGGACATCCCAGAAGTCAGCGGATCCTTGGCGTGACCCCACAGCTCATTACCCTGTTTAGAAATGCTCGATACTTCACCGGTGAGCTGGGCGGAGGTGTGCAGTACATCGAACATGTCCCTGGCTGCCTCAAGCAGGTCGATCTTGTGGGTGGTAACCAGGCCACCTAAAGAAAGCGGATCATATTTCATTAGTGCCACCGTGGCTCGATAGGATTCGGAGGTATCATGTACTTTATGATCGATGCCCTCGATCACGACCTCCGGGCATCCGAGCGCTTTCATCCAAAGGGGGAAGATCTTCATGATAGACGATTTGCTGGTGGTAACGCCAACAAAATAAAAAGTTGGGACCGATCTGGTAACGATTGGATATGTGGATGATGTCGTCATGAATGTATGCCTCGGGTTTGGTAATCTCTATAAGAAGACTTAAACGACACGGTGGGCTGGTTCTTCACCCCGCAGGACAGCCAGGCAATCATTTAACGCCCCCCATCCCATCGCGTTCGCAGCGCCGTCTGTGTGCGCTCCCATGTGGGGCGTGGAAATGACTTGCGGTAAAGCCAGCAAGGGGTTTTCAGGATCCGGCGGTTGTATAGCAAAAACGTCAAGGGCTGCCCCATTCAGCTTACCCCGTAGAAGTGCATCCAATAAGGCGTTTTCATCAACAAGCTCTCCACGAGCGGTGTTAATCAGATAAGCGCCTGTCTTCATCTCAGCGATGAAGTTCCTGTTGACCATGGATTTGGTCTCTTCGGTCAGAGGACAATGCAGGGAAATAAAGTCAGCATGCTGGATTAGTTCATGCCGGGGGATGAGCTGCGCACCCACTTCTGATGCTTGCGACTCAGGCACGAACGGATCAAAGGCCAGGATGGTGCAGTCGAATCCCCTCAAGCGCCTGGCGACCTGTTTCCCAATTGCGCCTAGGCCAAAAAGACCGACCACCTTCCCTTCCAGGGAAATCCCACTCAGCCTGGGCCACTGACCGGAGGAGGTCGCTTGAGATGCCGAGAGGATATTCCGGGCAAGGGCGAGAATCAAACCGACGGTCAGCTCGGCGACAGAGATAGAATTGGCACCGGGCGTATTGGTCACCACGATGCCCTTTTCACGTGCAGCAACCAGATCTATGGAATCTACGCCGACGCCGTAACGGGCGATGACCTTCAGGCAGTCTGCTGCCTCGATTACACTGCGATCGACCACATCCAAGCCGGCGATATAACCGTCGATGTGTGGGATAAGCCCGACAAGCTCGGTGGAAGCCAGCGGCCTGCCTGCGGTGTTGTAGATCACTTTACCGACCTCTGCTTCCAGCCGGGAGAGTAAAGCAGGATCGGCCTGGCCTAAAGAAGTTGGCGTTACCAGGACACGGCAATTTTTTAGGGGTTTATTATTCACCGCTCCTCCGGTGACAACCAGCGTGGGTTATCGATAATCGTTTGAATGCCCCCTTGCTCGAGGACAAGTTTACGGAAACCTTGTTTTTCAATACTGCCGTAATCATGCCCTGCATTGCTTGGATAGACGAAGAAGGTCACCAGGTCCTCGGACAAGCTGGAATTTACCGAACGATGGGCCCAGCGCGGTGGCACGTACAGCACCGAATGGGAGCGGAGCGGCTCAACGGCCCAATCACCCTCGGGTGTCTCCATGACCATAAATCCCTTTCCACGCAGGCAGTAATAAATTTCGGCTGTATCCAGCACACTGTGGAAGTGACCTTTGGTCATGTAATACTCATCACCGACCTTCCCAGGATGGACGATGGAGAGGCCCTGCATGAGCTCACCGGCGATCTCAGGACGCTTGATTTCATAGACCTCATATAATATGGGGTCTGCTGCAGCCAGCAAGGAATCGTATGCCTTTTGATCGAGGAACTGTCCTGTCATAGCCGATAACCGGCGGACGATATGATTATCATATTTACTGAGCAGGATGTGCTCAGTTTGTAAAACATCGAAAGTGAATGGTAAGTCTGACATTCGCAGTAAATGTAATCCTGTCATTACAGGATTGTAATTGAGACTCGATGTTTCGTCAAGGAATCCCATTTATTTTCATGATATAAAAATTAAAACGATTGCATGCGTTATGGGCATGCAATCGTTTATATCTCAGATGCTATTCGTTTCTTCAGGCTTCTTTCTTGGTGACTGTACGGCCTGTCCACCAAATGGTTACCAATAGTAATAAGATAGAAGATACAATCGTCAGATAAGTAAGGCTATGTTCAATTTTCAGTACGGACTTGGCTGCAAAGTAGCCGATGAGCATTAATACTCCGGTGCGAACGACTTCACCTGTCATGAGGGGTAGAAACCAACGTCGGATAGGTACCCGAGTCAGCCCTGATGCAATCAATGGTGGGGCGGTCAACCCGGTAGTAAATTTAGCGAGGAACATGAGTTTCGGCGCCTGGTCATAGATGCCCAGTTTCATACGCTCCACAATTTGGCGATTTATCCCCAGCAACTTACCGTGGCGGATAATCCATTCGATTTTTCCTGCTCGCCCGAGTAAATACCACAATACATCAGAGGTAAGGTTGCCTGCGATGATGACTAAAAATACTAATCCTGGACGTAAAAGACCTACCGAGGCCGCCGCTGCCCCAAATATTGGGACGACAGGTCCTTGGAGAACGGATAATATGGCCAGCAGTGCGTAATTCCAGGACCCAAAGTTCGGCAGTGCCCCCCCTCGTAAAAGGCTCCAAAACTCATTTAGCAGGGATTGAATAGTCTTGATGATGGTTGACAGGTCCATAGGTGCCCTTCTCCATTGAAAGTTTTTCAGTCGCGGTGTCCTCGTCGTCGACTATGGGTAGTGCCATCTCTGGTTTGTATATATATTATCTAGCCTAGGTGTTATTTTACTGTATATGCAGGTAATTTGTCTATTTGTCCATCACGTGGCAGGTAGTCAGCCCTGACCTGACCGGCCCTATCGCCTACCACTTCAAGGACGGCAGCAACCAGTGGTGGACGGCAGTGCAAATCCGCAACCATCGCAATCCCATCGCCAGGCTGGAATACCTGGACGTGGGCGGTCAATGGATCCCCGTGCCGCGTACCTCGTACAACTATTTCGTGCAAACCAACCCTGGTATGGGCCCAGGTCCATACACATTCCGGGCACCTGGAATGCCCGGAACCTGCTGACCGTGCTCGAAGTGGCAGAGTGGGCGCGTGTCCACCCAAAAACTGTTTACCCCTGGATGAATGCCAGTGGATAGTTGGGGTTCAAGCAGAACTTTTGTGCTAAAATAACCCTGGCAACGCATACAGGAGGCCAGAATACACGCTCTCAACGAACCCCCCGAGTTATTAAAATTAATGTTTGGCGAGGCTGCCAGCGCGGTTTGCTCGGTATCCCCTCGCCTCGACTTGTGGGCCAAAGCCTTTGAGGTTTGGCTGGAATCCATCGAAGCTGCCCGCGGTCGCGCCCCCCGTCGCCAGGCTCTCCAGTCCTGGGAACTGCTCCTTCGATTCCATCACTGCCCGCCCTGGGCTATTGACCACTCCGGATTAGAAAGCTGGACTGCCCACCTGGCCAAAACCGGCCACAGCGCCAATACCATCCGCTGTTACCAGGGGCGCATCTCGGGCTTCTATCGCTTCTGTTCGAAACAGCCCGAGCTCCTTTCCACCGAACCCATGTTTAGCGCTGGCGCTAAGTCCTACAACCCCGTCCACGGCGCGCTCAAACCAAAAGAGCGGAATTACCAGCATGCTTACCTCCTGCGTCCCGCCGAAGCCCGCGCTCTGCTAAGAGCGGTTGACCGCCAGTCCTCCCTGCTCGGCAAGCGCGACTATGCCCTCCTCCTCACCCTTCTCCTGACCGGCTTGCCCGAAGGTGTGCTGCGTCAGCTGCGCTGGAAGCAGTTGGGAATCACCCCGCACGGTGTCCACCTGATCTCCGAGCCGGCCGATACCGGGAAAGAGATTCCCCCTGCAGCCTGGAGTGCCATCCTCGTCTATCTGAAATCCTCCGGGCGCTTCGATTCCATCCAGTCGAACGATTACGTCTTCGCCCCGTTGGCAGACCCGCTCCTCCGCCCGCCCTCCGGTCATCCCCAGGATTGGCAAGCTGACCGTCCACTTTCGAGCGAACAGATGTATGCCTCTCTCAAAGCCTACACCGCTTGGGCTGGGCTGGACGCCTCCAAAGTGACCTACGCCTGCCTTCGCCACACTGCCGCCGCTTTGCGCCTGGAAGCCGGCGCAGACGCTGCCGGGCTGCAGAAGTTCCTTGGACGCAAATACTTGAAAGACACCCGCCGCTATATCGGTCATCTGGGGCGCATGTTGGGCGAACGCAAACCTCGCTCACCCCGGTTTGCTCGTGGTTCGCTCCAGGCAGCCCGCGGTCCCTATCGGCGCAAAAAGCCCTATGCTCAACCGGGTAATCAGAACGCTCTCAAACACGGCTTTTTCTCCCGGCGTTTGCCGGAAATAGATCCCCAGGACATGCAGGCAGCCATCGCCGCCACATTAGAAGGCGAAATTGCAGCCCTGCGCGTTTTGTTGCGCCGCGCTTTTGAGCTGGCTGGCGACACCGATAACCCGTCGGATGCCTGCCGCATGTTGGAATTGTTTGGCCGCACCACCACGCGTATCGCCAGGTTGCTGCTGGATCAGA
>CAZPWU010000033.1:0-4220 GCA_964590325.1 uncultured Anaerolineaceae bacterium
CTGGGTGAAAGTATGAACCGGGTGGCACGCGAGGCGCTAGCAGACAGCGACCTGGTTTTGTTTATGGTCGATGCCAGTGAGATACCCAATGATGATGATCGCCTTTTGGCAAGACTGGTTGCTGACCTGAACTGTTCCGAAAAGGCATTGTTGATCTTGAATAAAATTGACCTTGTCGATCCGAAGGATCTGCCGGGACGCCAGGTCGCTTATCAAGAATTATTACCCCTTGCAGATGCCCTCCTGATCTCGGCGTTGCGCGGTGACAACCGGGAGTCGTTACAAGAGGCTATCATTGACAGGTTGCCCGAAGGACCATTTTATTATTCTGAAGACCAGGTCACCGATTTCTACGAGCGTGACATAGTAGCTGACTTTATCCGCGAAGCCGCCCTCATTCATTTGCGTGAAGAGGTGCCGCATGGTATAGCAATTCGCATCGATGAGTATGTAGACCGAGGAGAACATACTGCTTATATTGCAGCAACGCTATTTATAGAGCGCGCATCACATAAAGCAATCGTGATCGGCCAGGGTGGGACAATGTTAAAGAAAATAGGATCAACTGCACGCCAGCAAATAGAGGCCTTAACACAACGTAAAGTGTTCCTGGAATTGCGGGTAAGAGTCCGGAAAAGCTGGAGAGATGATGAAAATGCCCTGCAAAGCTTCGGTTTTTAATTGTTCATTGATATCCCCTTCGTGAAAGAGGCAATCATGTCTAGTTACCTTCTTTGGCTGACATTTATTATTGCATTTTTCGATTGGTTGGCTGCCGCGAAAGAGTGGAAGGGTATGAGGTACTTGACGAAACCAGGGGTCATGCTGGTCTTGTTAGCCTGGTTGTGGGTCTCTGTGGGTATTAAAGCGTACCCCGTGTGGTTTGGCATGGGATTGGTTTTTTCCATGATCGGTGATGTTTTACTCATGCTACCCGATAAGTTTTTCATCGCAGGAGCGGGGGCATTCGTGTTTGCCCATCTATCATACATTGTCGGTTTTAACCAGCAGCTCCCACCAATAAACCTGGCCAGCTTGGTGATCGTCTCAGTGGTTGTGGTTAGTGCTTGGGTAAATTATCATCAGCTATCTTCTTGTATGAAAAATATAGCCGGAAAGTTATTAAATCTCGTCCGGGTCTATACCATAGTCATTTCTGTGATGTTGCTATCAGCCACCTTAGATTTAGTACGCCCGGGATGGGCAACTGGCCCGGCTCTACTGACCCTTATAGGGGCTGCCTTATTCTTTACTTCGGATACGTTCCTGGCTTGGGATCGCTTTGTGAAACCCCTGCCTTACAGGGGGCTGCTTGTTATGATCACTTATCACCTGGGACAGATCGCTTTAATTGCCGGCGTGGTACAGAATACAATCTCATGAGGTAAGGTAATAGGAGTTCAATATAAAGATGGCGGGTGTTTCGTACCCGCCATCTGTATGTTCTTTTTCCTATTAAATCTTCTTATGGTTGCTTGTTATCAGATTCGATAATTGTTTTCTCCTCATCCTTGGGGGCTGGAGGCGTTTCTGGGGCAACACTGGTTTCGACGTTGGGTTGTACTACCTCAGCGGGTGATGCGGGAGGTACCGGGATGGGTTGGATTGGAGCTGGCGGAGGTGTCATCCTACCCATATAATCCTGTGTGCCAAAACGGGTCAGCATCACTGCTCCCAATCCAATTAACCCCACCAGGATAATGAGCGGTGTACCACAGCACCCAATCACCTCATTGATCCCACCTAAAATAAAGGTCGTCGCGAATGTGCCGACACCGGCTGAGACAGCCGGATGCCACTCCACTTTAAAGACATGAGCAAACCTATGACCAATTTCTGTCCCGAGCGCGATCCAGCCAAATAAGGCCATAACGCCTAACACGAGTACCAGTAACAGGGATACCGGGATCAGGATGATTGTGATCGTCAGGACGATCATAATCAGTGGGGCAATGATCGCAGTTAGCAGACCCAGCCCTCCGGATATGACCGGCTGAGTCACGATTGCATTGGCGGTGCGCTCAGTCTGTTTTGGCCAGATCATAACGACCAACATCGCCAGTGCTGCCAAAACAAAGACCCTGAACAGGAACCACAAAATGTTAAATGCCGGAGAAAAGCGAGAGGTTATTACAGGTATATTCATCCTATTAGGGAATGACAAATTCGGGAAAGTGAACCAGAAGGGAGTACCGGTTTCATTGGTGACACCTCCATCAACTCTGGCCCCTGGCAATCGAACAAGATTAGTGCCTGCCCGAGCGAGGCTGCCGTGCACAACGGTACTACTCCCGAGTCTTATGTTTCCACCGCTGGCATAGATATTCCCATCCACCTCGCTATTAATATCCAGGTTACCGCCCAAGAGGATGATATTCCCGGTAACTGTAGAACCCTCTGACAATGTGGCATTGCCTCCAAAAACATATAAATTGCCCTCCAATGTATCACCACTAGGCAGAGTATAAGAGCCGCCGAATACAAACTGGTCTCCTAATTTTTCAGCCGAACCGGTGGAGGGAGATGCTGCCAGCACTGTCCCAGGGATTATCAGGGCAGTCAATAGAAATATGGTTATTAATAGGGTAAGTTTATGTAAAGTTTTCATGGTCTAATCCTCCTTGCGAAAATTAATTGTTGATAAACGATGACCCATGCTACCATCAGCAGACTGATGAGTCCTGTGAAATAAAACAACCCGGTGAGGGGTAGAACCGGCCAGATGCGCCCGATAACGGAAACCACCTCACGACCCATTTGTAAAAGGGAGAAAAAAACGGACAAGATATAAGCCCATACCACAAGCCATTGAGCTGGGATGAGTAAGAATTCAATAACTTGGACGGCCAATATCGCAAAGAGCGCAACTGGAATAATCAGGGTGATAGATAATATGATCCAGAATGCCCTTTGTTGGCGTTTTAAACGCTGTTCAGTCAGGTGTCCTTGCCAACGGGCAGTAAATCCAGCCGCAGGTGCTGATAATGGTGTAATCTGGAGTAGCTGATGCACTTCGAGCCAGGATGACTCGATCCGGCGGCAGGCTGCACAAGTCTGGAGATGTTCGTTTAAGACATTATCCTGTTCGGGTGTCAGAGACTCCCCGGAAAGTAGCCAATTTTCAAAAGGCTGGTGATTCATGGCGGGTCCTTTCTGACAGAATGGCTGGAGATCCTTGATCCATCCAATGTTGTGCTAACTCTCTTCTGGCCCGGTGTAAGCGGCTCTTAACCGCGCTGATACTCATTGAAAGTGCTTCACCTATCTCTTCATACGAAAAATCGTACCAGTAAAGCATCACAACAGCCGCTCGATCCTGTGGGTTGAGTGAGGCCAGTAGATCTTGAACCTTTTTCTGGTTCTCATTAAGGACCAGGGAGGGTTCTGGCTCCAGGGATTTGTCCGGGACATCCAACTGAGGAAGCGTATCAAGGGATAGGACCGTAAAGCGCCGCCGTCTGATTTGATCGATGCAATAGTGTGCTGCAATCGACAATAGCCATGTCGAAAGCGGTCGCTGTCTATCATAATGTTTCAGGTTACGATAGGCTCGCAGGAATGTCTCTTGGGCTGCATCTTCCGCCTCATCCGGATCACCCAACATGCGGTAACACAGGTTGTAGACGGATTTCTGGTAGGTTTCTACCAGTTGAGCAAACGCGTCCGAGTCTCCTTTTAAAGCTTGAGCTAACCATTCTGGCTCAAGATTGCTCACAGCACAGCTCCTGACTGCTCGTTTAGCGCCGATAGAATATTTTCACTTTAGCGCCTGGTTCGTGAGGTCTTCTATCGGGTATGAAACAAGCGGTTCTCTGGATCGTCCTAATGTTGTATACGGATAAAAGTAATAAAGGTTGCAATTAACCACTCAAGCTAAAGCCTCTGTAGAAGAAATAACTATTGTGAACCAGCTAGTGGTCGGAAACCTTCGCCGAGAGCTTCATGGGCTTGACCAATAACCATGAAGGCCTGTGCGTCAGCCTCGCGTACCAGGACTTTCAATTGCGCAACTTCTGAGTGGTTGATCACGCAGTACAGCACTGTCCGATCAGCGCCTGTATAGGCCCCTTTGGCAGGCATAACAGTTACCCCGCGCTCCATCTCGTAGAGGATTTTTCGGTGACGGCTTGAGCATTAGAGGTGATGATCAGGGCAGTGCGTACAACGTTTGAACCCTCCAAGGCCACCTCAGCGGCTACCCCGCTGATATAAAGCATAAC
>CAZPWU010000033.1:4320-10336 GCA_964590325.1 uncultured Anaerolineaceae bacterium
CATGAGAGGTGCGGAGATTGGGCGAATAGCGATCTCCAGAAAGATTGCATAAGGTTTACCTATCTTGAGATGTATCGCCTTCCAATAAGCTTGTTCCTGCCAGGACTTCGAGAACACCGATGACAGCGGAGTTATCCTGGTCCGACATGCCCATCTCGAGCATGGCATTATATAATTGAGCGTCTACAGCCGTTGAGGGGAGGGGAATGCCGTATTGCCGGGCTGTTTCCATAACGATAGCCAGGTCTTTCGCCTGCATATAAGCCTTAAACCCCGGGGTACGGTTTCCAGTAAACAGGCGCGGCGGTTTAACATCCAGGGTCCAGCACTGCGCCGCGCCACTCCGGATCGCTTCAACCACTTTCTGGGGGTCTGCACCAGCTTTTTTCGCGAAAATAATCAACTCACCCATCGCAACCATCTGGGCTGCAACCATGATCTGGTTGGCCGCTTTAGCTATCTGTCCAGCACCTGCCTCGCCGACATGGGTGATCGTTTTACCCATGGCTCTAAGGACGGGTAATACCCTTTCCAGGGCTTCGGTCGGACCGCCGACCATGATCGCCAGGGTGGCATTACGCGCCCCGATATCCCCACCACTCACCGGCGCGTCCAGGCACTGCACGCCTTTTTTGCCCATGACATCCGCAATATATCGAGCTGTAGCAGGTTTAATGGTGGAATTATCGATAAAGACCAGACCAGGGTGCGCTCCCTCGATGATCCCATCTGACCCGAGGGCAACTAACTCGACGTCAGGCGAATCTGGAAGATTGGTGAAAACTACATCGACTTGGGCTGCAACCTCTTGAGGTGTACTGGCTGCTCGAGCACCTTCAGCGAGCAGCTCATTAACTGCGGTACGGCTACGGTTGTGGACCACAAGCGGAAAGCCAGCCTTGAGAATATTACGGGCTATGGACTTGCCCATCAAGCCAAGACCGATGTAGCCGACGGTTAGTTTTTCTGTCATGGGTGTACTCCTGTGCTCTATATTACTCGTATGTATACTCTTTTGAAGAGGATCAAGTGAAAAGTCAGCTGTCCTTTGTCGAGATTAGCTTTTGACCATCCGGTGTATCTACCACTTCCCATCCAAGCTCAGCAATCCGGTTGCGCAGGGTGTCGGAAATGGACCATTCCTTACGAGAACGTGCAGCCTGACGTACGTTTAATAAAGATATCACTTCGTCAGGTGGGGAATCCGGCAGTTTTGTTTCTGGTTGGGGTTGAGATTGCCGTTGTTCAACAATTACTCTCTGTGCATCAAGAGCCTGTTGCCAGACATCAGGTGGTAAACCTTCACCAGCATCTGGGATCTTAAATGGGCAGCACTCACTTAGTGGAAAGGTTTCACCGCCGCGATGTTGGTGGATATGCCCTTCACGCTGCTCTGCAACTTCAGACAAGCCGGTGCTCGCTAGATCAGGCTTGTGAGATCCCCTACGATGAATGTGCCCGGTGTGTATGAGGGTCACACCTCCAAGACCAATGATATGGCAAACCCCGGTCTGGATGTCCATGATAAGGGCTGTTTTTTCATCAATGCCCAAAACGGTCAGATCGGGGGGTAGTTTCTCCATCAACATCGCAAAACGGGATTGGCCCATGAAGCAACGGCTGGTATCCAGCTCTTTACCGCCATCATTATTATCCCAATGGGGGATAAAGACCAGTGGTAAACCATAGTGACCGAATAAGTCCAGACCGGGTTTCCAATGCGGTTCCTCCCCAACTTTATGGATCTCATAGACCGGCAAGGCATAGATGCTTATTGCAACCGTGGCTGCGCTGGCTAAGGCAATGGAAGCTCCCAACCGGTGACGGGCCATTAAAATATGCCATGCTAGGCTATTTTGTAGTTGTCGGACAGCATAAGTTGGGCTGCCAGGTCCCATGAAGATCATATCGGCGTAATAAAGCGGCGCCACGATGGAAGGGTCGTCTGGACTAAAGGAGGTGCCACGTTTACGGGCTGGTATGACACTCACCTGAGGCTGATGGTTTTGCAATCTTATACGGAGGAAATCGGCTACTCTTCCAATCACCTGAGCTGAATTCAGTTCGAAACCAGCCGGTGTCTCGAGTAGAGCAATTCGAGGCGAGGCCGGTAATTGGCGTAGAGCATAATCGAAGATTTTACGTCCGCTGGGTGATGTTTCACCAGAGCCGAATAGGATGATCGGTCCTGGTTTGTGAATAGAAGTTATCGGTTTTTTCATCGCGCAACTTGATTCTGATACCGTTTGCGGATATTAGGTACAAGGTAATCGCTGAACGAGCGATCCACATCATAATCTGGTTGCCAGTCCCAATCTCGCCGGGCCGGGCTGTCGTCCAGGTCAGCGGGCCAACTATCGACGATCGTTTGGCGTTTCATATCGGGTTTGTAGCTGATTTCTGCTCCGGGAAATGCTTCAATAACCCGTTGTTTAAATTCAGCAGCAGATAGGCTAAAACTGGTCACGTTGTAAACCAGGCGGCGTAAAACCTCTTTTGGGGCTTCGGTAAGCATGAGCATAGATTTTACCGCGTCTGGCATGGCCATGAAAGGTATGCGGACGTCCTCACGAACGAAGCATGCATAGCTTTCCCCTTTTGCAGCAGCATGGAGCATCTCGGGACCATAATCACTCGTCCCACCACTAGGTACCGTAAATGCGCTGATCAGTCCAGGGAAGCGAACACTTCGAAAATCTAACATGACCGGACGCTCGGCAGCCAGCTGTCGATAATAACGACTGAAATAAATACCTAATTGCTCACAATATAGTTTATTACATCCGTACATAGTGCGTGGATAATTCCATTCCCATTCCCGTACCCGGGCATAGGTTGTTTTGGTCTCCAGGTCGGGTAAGCCATAAGCCGCAATCGAGCTGGGGAAGATGAACTTTACCGGCTGGCCGCGCCATTCGGACTGTTCTGAAGCCAGGTGCAGCAAGCCCAGCGTCCCCTCGACATTGACTCGGTGAGCAGCCTCGGGTGTGAATTCACTGCGTGTGGATAGCAGCGCTGCCAGATGGTAGATGGTCTCAATCTCGTATTCGCTCACCAGTCTATTGAGCAGGTCCTTATCCATAATATCTCCCTGAATAGGTGTTACCAGATGCCTGAGCTCTTCCGGCAGCGGTTGTACATCCAGGATTAAGACAGGGTCGGTACCGCTCTCGACAAGTTTTTTAATCAGCGCCTGGCCGATTTCCCCCGATGCACCAGTGACCAGGATTACTTTTTTACGCATGTCATGCTCCTTTATACGTGATTATCAATGTTTAAACCACCTGGATTACTGTAGAATGCTTCAATGTGCTAGAATCGATACATCTTAATTGTACAACAGCTTAAGAAAAATCCGTTATCGCTTTAAAAATCAGATTGGTTAAACCTACTAACAGAATGTTGATAAATTTAAGAACATTATCTATATGCTTTTATATGGGGTTTATATTCTTCATGACAGCCTGTGTTCCGATCTCGCCCATACCCCCTTGGCCCACCAATACTCCCCTGCCTTCAACAAAGACTCCCACACCAACCGTAATCTGGTTCCCACTGACTGCGACACATACTCCTTTTCCTACACAGGTAGTATCTACCCCAACTATGGATCTACGCCCGGGCACGGGTAAGATCCTGTTTACAGACGATTTTTCAGATGCCAGTGGATGGACCTTGATTACGACTGCTGCCGGCAGCGTGGCATTAGGAAAAAATGAACTCAGCATTGTTATTAACCAACCAAAAGCTTATATCTACAGCGTACGTGAGGAACCCATCTTCATCGACTTTTATATTGAAATCACTGCCAATCCCAGCCTCTGCCGTGGGATGGATGAATATGGGCTTTTATTGCGAGTCACCCCCAACCTTGATTATTACCGATTTGGCCTGTCATGTGATGGTGAAGCACGCCTTGACCGGATCTACGGGAACCAGGCAACCTCTCCCCAGATATGGATGCCCAGCAGTGCGATTCCACCAGGCGCTCCCAGCACCTCCCGGTTGTCAGTTTGGGTGGTTGGAGATGATTTACGTTTTTTCGTTAATAATGAATACCTCTTCACTGTGCGCGATCCACTGATCACGAGCGGGAGTGTGGGTCTCTATGCCCGTTCTTCGGGAGATATGCCTATCACCATCAACTTTTCAGATTTAGTCGTTCGGGAGGTGGTCAGATGACCCGTACCAATCGGATTAATGATCTCGACTCGAAAAATTGGCTGAAGTTCCAAAAGTCGTGGTTCATCCATAATCCACCACCCAGACATAAAGGAGTCTTACGCCATCCGGCAAAATTTCCAGAGACACTGGCTCAAGAATTTATTGAATTTTTCACCCACCGCGGTCAGGTAGTGTTGGATCCAATGGTGGGGACAGGCAGTACCCTGGTAGCAGCGTTACGCGCCGACCGTAATTCCTATGGCATTGAGCTTAACCCGATCTATGCTGATATTGCACGCCAGGTAGTCGCCGAGGAACGCGCTGCTATGGGCAGATCGACGGGTGATCTTGCCGTGGAGGTCATCACTGGGGATGCGAGTCGTTTCGCCGAATACGTACCCGCCTATAAAATCCCGCCTATCGATTATGTGATCACTTCCCCACCTTACTGGGATATGCTCCATGCGCGCGGTGCAGAGACTCAGAAGAAGCGCCGCAATACCCAAGAATTGGATGTATTTTACTCAGATGATGCCGCTGACCTGGGTAATATCAGTGATTACAACCTGTTTATCGAGAAGCTGACCTTGATCTATAAAACTTTACAACCTTTCTTACGGGCTAAGGCTTACCTGACTATCATCGTCAAGAATGTCAAGAAGGGTGGAAAAATATATCCTCTGGCCTGGGATTTGGCCAGCCGCTTGCAGCAGACTTATATTTTAAAAGACGAACGAATCTGGTGCCAGGATAACCAGCGCCTGGCACCTTACGGCTTGGGAAATGCCTGGGTGAGCAATACCTTTCACCATTACTGCCTGCAGTTCCAAAACGGCTGACAATACCCCCATGCTCGTGGCCTCCGATCTTCTCGTTCTTTCTTTTTCTACTGAGCTGACTCAGGCTGGTATTACCTATACCTGCCATTCTCTTCACCACCTGATTACCCAGGAGGGGAATAAAGACTCGACTTGGCTACAATATAATGTTTCGGAAAAGGCAGTGGAGTTGGCTTTCCGCCGCTACCTGGGAGCTCAGGGTATACCGTTTGGCAATCTGGAGCATAAACCTTTTACCGATCCTGGCCTCTATGATATAACTCTCGCCGGACGGCATTGCGATCTACGAAGCTATCCTATTTTCCGCAAAGATATCATACACCGTATTAATATAGATAGCAGCTACCTCCTCCGTATGACAGCATTGGTGCCCGTAGATCAGCTTGTCTCCGATTTTTTTAATGATGCGGATTACTATATATTCGCCTTTACAACTGGGCTGGTCACCCCTCGTCGGGCCGATATCATCCGGGCACAAAATGCTGGTCTTTCGATTTACCTGGTTCATCCGTTACCGTTGGACTGGATTCGACCATCCTCTTGGAGACCCTTCGGGCGTCTCGAGCTCGAATCGGAGTCGGACCAACCCATTATGTTGGAGTTTGGCGGACATGGGGCAGACCGGCAGTTTCAGACTGAGGTGATTGCCATTCCATCTCACCAGAAGGTCTATGCCCAAGGCGATTTTTACATGTTGGCATATGTTCATGTAGCGGAAATCCCCAGTGGACGCGTGAGTATATACAGCCCTGGTTTAAAACAGGTCCACATGATCCGTCAATATGAATGGCGGAATATCTGGGTTTATGGGATGGATATTATCCTGGGGGGGTATATCACTCGAGCAGAATTCCGCCGTCGTTGTCGTCATCTACCAGTCAGTAGCCAATTCGAGAGATGGAAATTCCCTGACGCTGGAGAAAAGGTACAAGGAGTGCTCGTTTCAGATCTATACCCCCTGAAAAACTTATTTTCCTGTCTTTAAGGATATTTAACTCTCGGCGATGGGCTGG
>CAZPWU010000034.1:0-3694 GCA_964590325.1 uncultured Anaerolineaceae bacterium
ATCCGCGGCGTTTGCTAATCTAAAAACCTGTTTTTAAGCACATTGACCAGCGGTTGGCAGGGTATGCAGTTCTTCAGTTCAAAGGACTGCAGGACATCGTCTATTTTTTCTTCACTCATGCCAGTAAAGCAACGCGCATAACTTGGCTGCATTAATGTCGAGACATAGCCTCCGAGCAGGTGTTGGGCCATAAACCCCTGATTGCTGACCGGATCGATCGTTGGGTCATTGATGACACTCTCGACCAACCGGGCGATCTCAGCTAGTTTCTGTTTAATTGGTACAACCGATTCGGCGAAGCTAAACCAATCGATATCCAGAGCTCGTTTAGCTTCCAGGACCGGTCGGATAGCACGCATATAAGCAGAATCAGGGTGCAACCAAACGAGACTCATCGCACCGATATCCTTGTAGTTCCAGATCGTCCAGTGCGTGCTGTATTGGTTAAAAACCTGGATTTGAGTATCGAGAGATTGCAGGCGGAGACGCTGCTCCTCTTCTTGTAAAGCACATCCTGTACCAAATTCGCCTACCCAAAGAGGGACATTGTATTTCTGGGTGTACTGAGTACCTTCCAGGCCCAAGAAATAAGAACGTTGCCGCTCGAAATCCCAACGCTCTTCGGGTCCGGCATTATAGTTGTGGCTGCTGTAGACCAGGTTCTCCATGATGGGTGGTTTTAAACCCATAAAAAGGTTGGAGAAGTAATCCCCCTCCAGAAAGATGATGTGCTCTGGATCCACCTGACGGATGTCTTCAACTGCCCGGCGGTAGATGCGGTTGATCCGCTCCCAATCCGGTCGGTAATAACTCGCCAGGTCGGGGGTACGGTTTTCGCGGAAGCGACCGAAGGGTGTGTTGACTAGCGGTTCGTTCATGATGTTATAACCAGCGATCGTGGGATTACCCTTATAACGCCTGGCAATCTCCTGCCAGAGGGCTATAAAACGATCCTGGTAGCACTTATCATGCCAGAAGAGAACATGCCGGCTGGCATTATCGCAGTGCCAATCCGTGTTCTGCCAGCCTTGAACTGAATGCATATCCAGGATAATGTATAACCCGTGATTAGCGCACCAACCGACTGCCTGATCCAGGCGTTGGAAGCCGGGTTCCAGGTATTCGAAGGGGTGTGCGTCGCTCTCGAAGTGACGGTAGTTAAGCGACAACCGTACAACGGTGGCTCCCAGGGACTTGATATAAGCGACATCCTCTTCGGCGAAGAAATGATCCAACAGCCTATCGAAGAAAAAACGAGCTTTGCTCTCGCCGAGCTCTTGTGCCAGATGAGCGCGCATCTGGTGTTCGGCACCGGGATAGCCATCGAGAAAGTTCTCCATATTCATCCAGCCGCCCACGCATGTCCCGCGCAGCCAGATGGGGTTATCTAACTCATCCACAATACGGTCGCTTTTTACATGCAGCATGTCCATGTTGGAATTCTCCTCGGAACGAATATAGGTCTCCAGTGATTATACACCCCCAAGGTTCGGATTTTTTTCTATAATATTGGGTCTCCAGGATTTATCGTGGAAAGGCTCGTATATGGGGGTTGCTTCTGCTAGCTTGGTCAGTCGATTTAAGTACTTTTGAAGGCTCGGGTAAAGGTTAATAAAAACTTCTTCGTATAAACGTGAATAGAAGGCATGGTTTACTGGGTCAGGCTCGAATGGGATTGGTTCGATGTGAGTCATCGCCCGGGCAGCTGTACGCATATCGGGATACAAGCCTGCTCCACAGGCAGCCTGTATCCCCGCGCCCAATGCCGCGGCTTCTGGGGTCGTACAACGGTAAACGGCTTTCCCGGTGATGTCCGCCAGGATCTGGCACCAGCGGGTGCTGTGTGATCCACCCCCTATAGCTATAAAATTATCAATCTTTTTACCAAGAGCACTCTCCACACCCGCCGCATGCAAGCGCAATTCATATCCGATCCCTTCCAGGATGGCGCGGTAGAGGTGGCTTAATGTATGCACACCACGCCAGCCAACGACTATACCACTGGCTGAGGCATCCCAATATGGGTTCATCACGCTGTTCCAGTAAGGCACCAGCATCAACCCCTCAGCTCCAGGTGGCAGGTTATTTATTTCAGCGTCGAGAACATCTTCCATCGGCTGGCAGGGAGGGTGTTCAGCTTTTGTAAGACCAGAAAATTTATCGATGAACCAGGAGATCGTATAAGTCCCTCCTAACAGCACCGTCTCCAGGATGTAGCTATGGGGTATCGCACCAAATGAGGTGCGGAAGGCTTGGCTGATCAGGTAATCTTCAGCATAAGTACCTGAAACGACAGCAGTACCAAGGTTGAGGTATGCCTGACCGGGATTGGTTATGCCGGCAGCCAATCCTGTGGCTTGCCCATCCCCTACACCGGCAACTACCGGCAGACCGGCGGGTAGTCCGGTCTCCCTGGCAGCCTGGGGTGTTATTTCACCTAAAATCGCCCCTGATGGGTAAGCCTCGGGTAGCTGTTCGACACTTATACCTATCACAGCCAGCAATTCGTCGGACCATTGACCTTGAGGCATTTCGAACAAACCCATCGGATCGACACACCCCCATCCGGTGCGGAAATAACCGGTCAGACGGTGCGCCAAAAAAGCACTGGTATCCAGGAATTTGTCTGTTTGCTCAAAAAGTTGAGGTTCGTTTTGACTCATCCAAAATATTTTGCTTATCGAGAGATTTGCAGATAGAGGCTTTCCGGTGAGCTGGTGAAGATGCTCTTTACCGATCATCCTGTCAAGTACTGATAACAGATCTCGGCTGCGGATATCCATCCAGATGATGGCATTGTGTAAGGGGTGACCTTGCTCATCGGTCGGCACGAAGGTCTCACGTTGTGGGGCGATACAGAGAGCCGCCAGTTGAGCAGTGTTGATCTTCTCCAGGGCTGTTTTCAACGCCTGAGAAGCAGCCTGCCACCACGTTTCAGCGTGCTGCTCATACCAGTTGGGACGCGGCATTTCAAGGGGGATCGGGCAGCGAGCCTCAGCCTGCGCAACGCCGTGGATATCCCACACAACGGCCTTGCATGCCGTGGTACTGCAGTCCAGGCCGATCACGAGCGTTTTCTCAGGTTTCATCGTACCTCCGTTTTTTATTCTTATTATGCTATTTTGGGCTGGATAATTTCAAGAATCACTCTTGACATTAACGTTACGTCATGGTTTATCATACCCAACGAGGTAAATGATATGTTTTATACCGTCAAACAGCTTGCAGACCTGGCTGGTGTGAGCATCCGAACCCTGCATTATTACGGTGATATAGGGATTCTAAAGCCAACCTCCTATGGTGAGAATGGTTATCGCTATATTGTACTAATATAAGGGTTGAAAGGCTGAATTACCTTATCAAAACACTTGATAAAACTATTTTACATCTGAGAGGAAAGCTATACATGGAACAAAGGTATTTTTCGAGGGTTTCAGCGATGAAAAACAACAAGAGTACCTCCAGGAAATCCGTGAACGATAAGGGGACCGTTCAGTCAGGGAAGCTTGAGACCGTTGGAACAGTTACATGCCCGAACAAAAAGAAGCGATCAAAGCTAGCGGAGAGGCGATTTTCAGAGAGAAGGCGATCGTATATTACTGCAAGAATAAAACCACCCATGCTTGAACCCAACGACGTATTATGATTTTCAGTCGTTTGGTTCTTGAACAAATTAGGAGTTACGCAGTTGAAC
>CAZPWU010000034.1:3794-10292 GCA_964590325.1 uncultured Anaerolineaceae bacterium
ATTATGATTTTCAGTCGTTTGGTTCTTGAACAAATTAGGAGTTACGCAGTTGAACGAGAAAAGCCGGAAAATATGGGCGCTCGAAAATGTGAAACTCTAATCGTCTCGAGGTGTTATTGAAATATAATTTGGTTAACGGATCGCAATATAGAACTTAACGATGCAATGAGGGCTTAGCAACATGCAGATCATTATCAATGCAGACGACTTCGGTCGCTCCACATGCATCAATACAGCAATAATTCGAGCCCATCGTGAGGGAGTGCTGACCAGCACCAGTCTCATGGTTGCAGGCGATTCCGTTGAAGAAGCTATAGCCCTTGCTCGGGAAACGCCCACACTGACGGTAGGATTGCATGTGGTTATAGCGATGGGAAAGGCGATTTTACCGCCTGATCGCATCCCTCACCTGGTCGATCACCAGGGTCGTTTTCCTGACGATGCTTTTATTACCGGTCTCCGCTATATTTTAAGCCAAACAGTCCAGCGTGAATTAGCACTCGAACTGGAAGCTCAGTTCGAACGCTTTGCATCTACAGGCCTGCCTCTTTCCCATGTCGATGGTCATATTCACATGCATATCCATCCGACGGTCTTCAAATTACTACTACCTCTGGCGGAGCGATATGGAGCACGCGGTTTTCGACTGCCTCGAGATGATCTCTGGCTAGCCCTGGGCTATAACCGACAGCGAGTAGGGATAAAACTGATTTGGGCAATTACCTTCGGCTTGCTATGCCGAAATTACCCGCCTCGTCTGAAGAAACATAACCTGACTTTCACGCACCGTATGTATGGTCTGATGCAAACCGGACAGATGCAGGAAGCCTATGTGGTGAAAGTGCTTAGACAGATGAAATCCCCCACTGCTGAGCTCTATTTTCATCCAAGCACCCAACCTGGCGATGAGCCCATGGGACCAAATCCCGTTGATTTGGCTACCTTGCTCAGCCCTGCTGTAAGAGAGGTGATCCAAGATAGAGGTCTACACCTGGCAACTTATCCGACCCTTATGGAGGCTAAAAAATGACAATAATGGAGAAGTTGCTATTAACCTTATTAGTAGCCAGTTGGTTATACTGGCTGTCCGCATTGATCATGGTTCATATCTTCTTTAATGAACGGCATGAATCTGATTTAAGCTTTACACCGCCGGTATCCATTCTTAAACCGGTCAAAGGGATAGACGCACAAGCTTATGGAAATTTTGTCAGTTTCTGCAGGCAGGACTACCCTGAATATGAGATTATTTTTGGTGTCATGGACCCCGATGACCCGGTCATACCGGTGATTAAACACCTTCAGCATGATTACTCAAGTATGAGCATCCGATTGGTGATTTGCCCTGCGCTCGGATCTAACCGCAAAGCCAGTCTTCTGCACCAGCTGTCTATGGAAGCCCGTTTTGAGGTGCTGGTCGCCAGTGATAGTGATATGCGCGTAACTCCTGACTATTTACGGAGGGTAGTTGCCCCTCTGGCTGATAGTCGGATTGGCCTGGTAACCTGCCCTTACCGAGGAGATAAACCTCTGACATTAACGGCTCGCTTAGAGGCGCTCTACATGACTGGGACTTTTTTACCTTCGGTGGTCGTTGCCCGCCAATTCCTCGATATGCATTTTGCGATGGGTGCCACCAACGTCATGCGGCGCAGCGATTTAGCCCGGTTGGGAGGATTTGCCGCGGTGGCTGATTACCTGGCTGACGACTATCAGTTAGGTGCCAGGATGGCTGGCCTGGGTTTACGTGTGCACCTGTCGGATTATGTGGTAGATAGTATTCTCGGTGCGACTACCTTTCTTGAACAGTGGTATCGTGAGGTACGGTGGGCACGTTGTAATCGCGTCAGCCGCCCTCGGGAGTACCCAGGCTTGCTGCTCAGCTTCAGTACACCTTTGGCCATGATATTACTCATAGAATCGGGTTATTCCTCTTCGGCATGGCTGGCAGTGGCAGTATCTCTGCTCATCCGCTGGTGGGTAGCCTGGTCTACAATGGGTTACGCCGAGAATATTAATATCCGATATTATTTAATATGGCTGCCTGTACGCGATATTTTGAGCGCCATCATCTGGTGCGCTGGTGGCATAGGACGGCGGGTAACCTGGCGGGGTGAGGTATACATCTTACTGGATGACGGCCGGATGCAACCAGCGGTGGTATCACCGGAATATCAACATATTTCACCTTAAATAATTTATAATGAATTCACGGAAATAAGAAACCAGGAATTAACCGAGTTATTTCCTGGTTGTCTGGATTCTGATTTTTATATCATAATGAGATAGGGAATCAGGAGTTCCAGGTTATGATGAAAGGTCTTTTTTTACTCGATCCTGGTCCTAATGATATGATTTACCCAGAAGAGGAAAGTAGCCAGATCCGGCAACTGGTGGATATCTACGCCCCTCTACAGACCAGTGAAATGGTTGCCCATGATCCATCCATTTTACACGAGGCCGAGGTTATATTTTCAGGCTGGGGCTGCCCTACATTTACCGAGCGCCTGCTGAACGCTACCCCCCGGTTGAAAATTATTTTTTATGGGGCAGGATCCATCAAAGGGGTAGTCACGGATTCCTTTTGGGCGCGACAAATTATTATCACCAGTGCTTACGAAGCCAACGGGATCCCGGTCAGTGAATTTACACTGGCCCAAATTTTTCTCAGTCTGAAAGGTTACTGGTGGCATGTCCAAAAATTTAGGGATTCTAACACCTGGTGGGATCGTCTTCCAGCAGCCGGTGGGTTCGGCAGTACAGTTGGCTTGATCTCTCTGGGAATGATCGGCAGCATAGTGGCTGAGCGGTTAAAGACATACGAGCTCAAAGTCATCGCTTACGATCCCTACGCTACCCAAGAGATCGCGACCCGATTGAATGTAAGACTTTGTTCGCTGGAGGAGATATTTAAAACCGCTGATGTTATATCGTTGCATACTCCCTGGCTGCCTGAAACAGTGGGTATGATCACTGGAGCCCACTTCGCCTTGATGAAACAGGCGCAACCTTTATCAACACAGCACGCGGCGCGATCGTGAACGAGGCAGAGATGGTCGCGGTTTTAAAACAGCGTCCGGACCTATACGCGCTACTTGATGTAACCTACCCAGAACCGCCCGCGATCGATTCGCCGTTGCGAGGGTTGCCAAACATCATCATCTCCCCGCACATTGCTGGACCTAATCCCAATGAGTGCAAACGAAATGGTCAATTTATGATTGATGAGCTGAAGCGTTACCTAAATGGCCAGCCACTCCGCTATGCCATCAGTCGCGATCGTGCTGTGATTATGGCTTAAACGTCCTCATGCATAATTAGAACGAAATGGTCGATTATCAAATCCTGCGTCAAAAATGTGAGCAAGCATTTGCTTTTGCAGAAAAGCAGCTCCATTACCTGGTGGAGTCCTATCCTGACTATTTCCCTATTTATACCTCTCATGGGAAGTGGAAACACGCCGGAGAAGCCTGGACAAACTGGTGTGAAGGCTTTCTTGGAGGACTGTTGTGGCTGGTTTACCTGCATCATGCCGAGACCCTGTGGCGTGATAAAGCTGAGTATTATTGCCGGCTTATTGAGCCTCGTAAAAATGACCGGAGTGTACATGACCTGGGTTTCCTTTTCTGGCCGACATGGAAGCGCTGGTTCGACCTGACAGACGATCCTGCCATCCAGGCTGTAGTGATCGAAGCCGGTCGTACGCTGGCTCTGCGGTTTAAGGAAAAAGGTCAATATCTCAGTTCCTTTGTCGCTGAAAACAGTCTGTTTATCGATATAATGATGAATGTAGGAATTATCTTTTATGCCGCCAAGCAAACGCAGGATGTTAAGCTCTATCGAATTGCTAATCAGCATTGCCTGACTACACGTCGGTACCTGGTACGTGGAGATGGCAGCACAGCTCATGAAGGGCTGTTTGATACCGAAACCGGTGCTTTCATAAGGCAAAGCACCCAACAGGGCTGGAGATCAGATTCATCCTGGGCACGAGGGTTAACCTGGGCAATCTATGGCTTTGTTACAGCCTACGAATATACCCGTGATGCACGTTTCTTGCAAACGGCTGAGTCATGTGCTAATTATTATATTGAGAATACGCCTGACCATGGGGTATGTCCGAACGATTGGTCGGAGCCAACACCGCTCCTTCCATATGATAGTTCGGCTGCCGCGGTCGCGGCCAGTGGGATGTTGAACCTGGCGATAAATACAGGTGATGCCGGGCGCGCTCCCCTCTATCGTCGATATGCTTATCAAATCATGGATACCTTAACTGGTGAGGATTTCCTAGCGATAAACACCCCTGGCTGGGAAGGTATCCTTAAACATGGTATATACCATGCTTCCAAAGGACTGGGGATAGATGAAAGCGTAATGTGGGGAGACTATTATTTTCTCGAAGCAGCATATAAGGTGCTACACCATGATCAATAAACGGGTTGGCCTGGTGACCGGAGGGGGGCGCGGTATCGGTCGAGCGATATCGGTTGAGTTAGCCGAAAAAGGCTGGATGGTCGTCGCCAACTATCACCAGAATGCAATTGCTGCTGATGAAACGGTCGCCCAGATACATACATTGGGTGGCAGTGCCTGTGCGATCCAGGCCGATATCGGTGTTTCAGCAGACCGTGCCCGGTTAATGGATAAGATCTTATCCGATTATGAGCGTATTGACCTGCTGGTCAACAACGCTGGGGTGGCACCTCGCCAGCGTAAAGATATCCTAGAGGTGAGCGAGCCCAGTTATGACGAGGTGATGACGGTCAACCTGAAAGGTCCATTTTTCCTGACCCAGGCTGTTGCAAGGGTTATGATAAACCTCATCAAGACACAAAATATCGCTGATCCTATCATTATAAATATTGGATCTATGAGCGCCTATACTTCGAGCCCCGAGAGAAGCGAATACTGCCTATCCAAAGCGGGTGTTAGTATGATGACGCTGCTATTCGCTGATCGCCTGGCTGAGTTCGGTATTCGTGTTTATGAAATCCGCCCTGGAATAGTTAGCACGGATATGACCCGTGAGGCACTTCAGAGGTACGATCAGCTCATCGCTGAAGGGTTGACACCCATCCGCCGTCACGGAGAGCCACATGATGTAGCCAGGGCAGTTGCAGTAGTTGCCGAAGGGTGCCTGCCATATTCCACCGGTGAAGTTATTAATATTGATGGTGGGTTTCACATTCGCAGGCTTTAATCCAAGATTATGAAAAAATATCGCCCTGTTGCTCAATTAAAAACGGATAATGATTTCCGTACCTACCTGGCTGATATTGGCGCCGATATTCTCTTCGACGAACAGATGATTAATGGGGATGCATCACCTCTGCGACAGTCTTATCAGGCTTCTGGTTTTAATATAGGCAACCGGTTTGCGATTTTACCTATGGAAGGTTGGGATGGTACATGTGATGGCCGCCCCAGTGAATTGACTGTACGGCGTTGGCAGCATTTTGGTGCCAGTGGGGCTAAGCTCATCTGGGGTGGGGAGGCGGTGGCTGTGCGCCCGGATGGCAAAGCCAACCCCAATCAGTTGATGTTGAATAAGAAAAACCTGGCTGACTTTGTAACCCTGCGTGAAGCATTGGTCCAAGCCCACGCCGAACGTTATGGAAAGACGGAAGATCTAATAGTAGGTCTACAACTGACTCATTCTGGACGGTTTGCGAAACCGAGTTCTAATACCCGTCTAGAGCCACGTATCCTTTATCGACACCCAATCCTTGACCGCAAGTTTGGCATAATGGGCGATGGCGCGATTTTAAGCGACGATGAAATTGGTAGGTTAATTATCGATTTCATACAAACTGCTCGTCTGGCGGAGATAGCTGGGTTTGATTTTGTTGATATCAAGCACTGTCATGGCTATCTGGGGCACGAGTTTCTCAGCGCGACGCGACGCCCTGGGCGTTACGGTGGTACTTTCGAAAACCGTACCCGTTTCTTGCGCGAGATCGTAGCCGGGATATACAGCGAAGCACCTTCTATAAAAATCGGTGTACGATTGAGCGCTTTTGATTGGATCGCTTTTGGACCGGGAGAGGATCGCAGCGGAAGGCCAGAAGCCTATGAGAGTGGTCGCTATCCTTTTGCATTTGGTGGAGATGGCAGTGGAACCGGCATCAACCTTACGGAGCCTTTCCGATTCCTCGATTTATTACGTGATCTCGATATCCATCTGGTTTGTATTACAGCCGGTAGTCCATATTATAATCCGCACATCCAGCGTCCGGCCCTTTTCCCGCCTTCGGATGGTTACCTACCTCCCGAAGACCCCCTCCTTGGGGTAGCCCGTCAGATCACTGTTACAGCGCAGCTTAAGAAACACCGCCCTGAATTAGCTTTCGTGGGATCAGGATATTCTTATCTCCAGGAATGGTTGCCAAACGTTGCCCAATATGTTATCCGCTCAGGTATGGTTGATTTTATCGGCCTGGGACGGATGATCTTGTCCTATCCAGATTTTCCAGCTGATGTGTTGGAGGGTAAGCT
>CAZPWU010000035.1:0-10113 GCA_964590325.1 uncultured Anaerolineaceae bacterium
GGCAACGGATCAGCGGTTGAGGCCTTCAATAAAATCGCTGCCGCTACTGCACCTTTCATCTCACGCGGCGATAACTCGGGCACCAATACAATGGAATTGAGTTTATGGAAAAAGGCCGGAATAACCCCCGAGGGATCATGGTATCAGGAATCTGGGCAGGGGATGGGCGCCACGCTTAAAATCGCCTCCGAAAAGGGTGCCTACACCCTGACCGATCGCGCCACATACCTGGCAAATAAAGCCTCTCTCGGGCTGGATATCTTAGTGGAAGGTGATAAGACCCTCTTGAACGTTTACCACGTGATCCTGGTTAACCCGTCCAAGTGGCCTAAGATCAATGTGGCTGGGGCGAGAACTTTTGCTGATTATCTGGTCTCCCCGGAAGGGCAAAAGCTGATTGGAGACTTTGGTAAAGATAAATACAGCCAGCCCTTATTTACACCCGACGCGGATAAGACGGACGCCGATTTAGGCCTGCAGTAGGAGGCTGATCTTGCTCCAGCATGCCTTAGCGCTTCTTTTCGGCGGTGACCCTGAGGTCTGGCAGATCACGCTGCTCTCCCTGGAGGTCTCGGGGCTGGCGACCTGCATCAGCTTGTTGATCGGGCTGCCCATCGGGACCTGGCTGGCGCTGATGCACTACCGAGGCCGGGGGTTTCTATTGAGCCTGGTCAACACCGGCATGGCGCTGCCTCCGGTCGTAGTCGGGTTAGTCGTATCAATTTTATTATGGCGGAGCGGGCCACTGGGAGACCTGCACCTGATCTACACCCCCGCCGCAATTGTCATCGCCCAGACCATAATCGCCGCACCGGTGGTGACCGGACTGACCGCAGCAGCCTTACAGCAGCTCAATCCACGCCTGCGCCTGCAGCTCCTGGGGCTGGGGGCGTCGCGGTCGCAAACGGTCCTGGCCCTGTGGCGAGAAGCACGCCTACCCCTGCTGGCGGCGTTGATGGCGGGCTTCGGCAGCGTCATATCGGAGGTCGGGGCCTCGATGATGGTGGGCGGCAATATCCGCTACCAGACACGCGTACTGACCACCGCCATCGTGTTGGAGACAGGCAAAGGTGAATTTGCATCGGCAATTGTATTGAGCGTGCTCTTGCTGATCCTGGCTCTCCTGGTAAACTTTACCCTGACCTGGATCCAGCAGCATGGGGTGAGGCGGTGAGTGCTATCCTCGAAATCCAAAACCTGCTGGTCCGGCGTGAGCAAAGCCCCGTCCTGGACATTGACCATCTTGCCGTGGAGGAGGGCGAGGTGCTGGCGGTCATCGGCCCCAATGGCGCCGGTAAAAGCACGCTACTGCTGGTGCTCGCCTGTCTGCTCAGACCTGAGCGTGGGCAGGTTTTCCTCCGAGGCAGCCCCATCGCAGCACAGGATGAATTAACCTACCGCCGCCGGATCGGGCTGGTGCTCCAGGAGCCGCTGCTGCTGGACAGGTCGGTCTATGATAACGTGGCTGCCGGGTTGCGCTTCAGGCGGCTGCCGCGCCAGGCAATCGCTCAACGCGTAGACGAATGGCTCAACCGCCTGGGCATCAGCGCCCTGCGTGACCGCCCGGCGCACAAGCTCTCCGGCGGAGAAGCCCAACGGGCCAGCCTGGCGCGCGCTTTTGCTCTGCAGCCCGAGGTGCTCTTACTTGATGAGCCCTTCAGCGGCCTCGATTCTCCAACCCGCACCAGGCTGCTCGAGGAGCTACACTCCCTGTTGAGAGCCACCTCGATTACCACAGTCTTCATCACCCACGACCTGGACGAGGCCCTGCTATTGGGAGACCGTGTGGCTGTGCTATTGAACGGGCGGCTCCACCAGGTTGGCCCGCCTCAAACGGTCTTCGGCTCTCCAACTAATCCTGATGTCGCCGCCTTCGTGGGTGTCGAAACGATCATCGACGGGCATGTCATCGCCTGCCAGGAGGGTCAGGTCATCGTTGAGTCGAACGGCCTCCGCCTCGAAGCGGTTGGCGAAATCGAGGTAGGCAGGCCTGTGCTGTTCTGCCTGCGACCGGAAGATGTGACCCTGTTACCTGAAGGAGGTTCCCCAACTTCCAGCGCACGCAACCGGCTGCTGGGACGCATCAAACGTATCACGGTCCAGGGACCACTGGCCCACGTTGTAATCGACTGTGGATTCCCGCTGATGGCGCTTATCACGCGTGCTTCGGCGCGAGAGATGGGGTTAGTCGAAAACCGGGTGGTGACCGCTGCCTTTAAAGCCAGCGCGGTCCACCTGATCCCCCGTTGATCTAAAAGACCTCCCAGGGTGGGGTGCCGCTGCCTCCCTGGCCGCGCAGCGAGGCGCCCACCGGTTCGCCCAACTCCGGCATCACATCAGCCACCGCAGCCAGCAGTCCGAAGCAACCCGCAAGCATCATGTCGCCAAAAGGCACAGCAAAATAAGGGATAAGAGATAAAGGACCAAGGTATGGGAGATGATCAACGGTCGTCCTCAGTAAGGAGCGTCTCGGACCAGTCACGACGATATTAAAATCATCACCGCTCATGGGCAGCGGCTCGGGATCGTAGATCAGTGCCCCATGACCATGATCGCCAAATACATCAGTATGCTTCAAGCTGCCGTCAGCCAGTGAACGAAGCAGCGCCTCCAGCTTGGGATAATCCAGCAATCCGGTATGGTGTTCAAAAACCCCTTCGATGCCCCTCGGTCCCAGACGGAACGCCAGGGTGTGAAAATTACCGATGTTGGCGATCAAGACGCGCCGTCGGGCTGCCACGCGCGGGTCGAAGGTGGCACCCAGGACCGCGGCTGGGGCGGTATCCATCACCACCAGCGGGGCATCGAAGCCTCTTGCACTGTTCACCACTGCCTGCAGCCGGGTCATGATGAGCGGTATGTCCCCGGCGCGGTAGGCAAACGCGCTCAAACGGTTTTCGGAGCTGATGCACCGATCCAGGTAATCAAAACGGAACTGGCGGTCAGAATATCCGGGTGGAGCGTTGCCATGGTCGAAGACAGCCACAGCCACTGCAGACAGTCCAGCCAAGGACACATTAAATTCAGCCATGGCGTGGACAATCGCGGCGAAGTCGAAATCGCGCAACTCCAGGCGGGTCACCGGGTCAGGCAGGTGCGCTGCCTCATCCTCACTGACGACGCGCACACCCATCGCTTGGACTGCTTCCAGGTCATCGTTGAATGTACGGGCCGCGTCCGGGGTGGCGTAAACGGGCAGACCGGCGCGCAGATGGTCTTCTGCAGCCCACTGGCTGGGACCGCCCCCCATGGTCACACCAGTCAGCAGCACAGCCTCCCTGCGACGGGTCGCCTCGCGCAGCTTGCGGTGGACGATCATCGTCGGGGAGGGCATCACCAGCTTAAAACCGTTCTCAATATCGAGACGGGAATCGTACAGGAAAATATCCTGGGTACCGGTTCCAACATCAACAGCGAGGATTTGCATAAGAGACAGTGAGAGTTATCAGTAATCAGTTAACAGGAATCAGTTGCCATATTTCAGTCAATGAGTCTACCATAATTCTAATGTTGGATTTTTCGGCAATAAGTTGGGGTATACTCGTAGACTGAGAAACAACCAGGGTAGCAGCCCAATCATATTGGGTGGAACGCTCCTCAACCAGCGCCAACGCGGTCGGTTGGCTACCCTGGCGAATAGGGCCTGACGAAAAACGAGGTTAAACATGCCTTTTAACGACGAACGAAAACGTTGGGAGGAGGAAACCCTGACCCCTCTTTTAAAACGTTTCCCAGAACGTAAATTAAACTTTCAGACTCCTTCGGGAGTCTTACTACCACCGGTACTGACCCCTTCCGACCCTGACCCAGACTATCTCGATCATCTCGGTTTCCCAGGAGAATACCCCTACACGCGCGGCGTGCAGCCCAGCATGTACCGCGGCCGCTTCTGGACGATGCGCCAGTATGCCGGATATGCCGCCGCCGAGGAGTCCAACCGGCGCTACCGCTACTTGTTGGAACAGGGCCAGACCGGGCTCTCGGTGGCCTTCGACCTGCCCACCCAGATCGGCTACGACTCCGACGACCCAATCGCCGTCGGCGAGGTAGGCAAGGTAGGCGTCGCTATCTCATCCCTGGAAGACATGCTGCTCCTGTTTCGCGACATCCCTCTGGACAAAGTGTCCACCAGCATGACGATCAACGCGCCGGCCTCGATCTTGCTGGCGATGTACATTGCCGTTGCCAAACGCCAGGGGTTGGAGACCCGCCAGTTGCGCGGCACCATCCAGAACGACATCCTCAAAGAATACATCGCCCGTGGCACCTACATCTTCCCTCCCAAGCCTTCCATGCGCCTGATCACCGACGTATTTCGCTACTGCCGGAACGAAATACCCCATTGGAACACCATCAGCATCTCCGGCTACCACATCCGCGAGGCCGGGTCGACTGCTGTCCAGGAAGTGGCTTTCACCATGGCCAACGCCATCGCCTATGTACAGGCTGCCATTGACTCCGGTTTGAACGTCGATGATTTCGCCGGTCAGCTCTCATTTTTCTTCAATGCTCACAATAACTTCCTGGAGGAGGTCGCCAAGTTCCGCGCCGCCCGCCGTCTTTGGGCACACCTGATACGCCACCGTTTCGGCGCTCAAAAACCATCCTCGTGGACGCTGCGCTTCCACACCCAGACCGGCGGTTCCACGCTCACTGCCCAACAGCCCGAGAATAACGTTGTCCGGGTGACTTTGCAGGCACTGGCAGCCGTGTTGGGCGGGACGCAGTCGCTGCACACCAACAGCATGGACGAAGCGCTGTGGCTGCCCACCGAGAAGTCAGTGCGAGTTGCCCTACGCACCCAGCAGATCATCGCCCACGAGTCCGGAGTGGCAGATACGGTCGATCCATTGGCTGGCTCTTACGTGATCGAATACTTAACCGATGAGATTGAGCGCCGTGCGAATGAGTACCTGGATAAGATTGACGAGATGGGTGGAGCACTGGCTGCCATCGAACGCGGCTACATGCAGGACGAAATCCAGGAGGCTGCTTACCGCTTCCAGCGCGCGTTCGAGACCAAAGAGGAGATACTGGTCGGTGTCAACGCCTTCCAGGTAGAAGAGAAAATCGTGCTCGAACGCCTGAAGGTGGACCCAATAGTTGAGGAGGGCCAACGCACTCGGTTGGCTACCCTACGCAACCGGCGCGATTCAGCCAGGGCAATTGAGCTAATGGCCCGACTGGAAACCACTGCACGTGGAGCAGAGAATCTGATGCCGCTGTTCATTGAATGTGTCGAGAACGACGTGACACTGGGCGAGATCTGCGGCATACTGCGCAGCTTATGGGGAGAGTATAAAAATGCCTGAAATTAAACGTATCGACCACATTGCCATCCTCACCGATGACTTAGACGCCAGCCTGGCTTTCTGGCGCGATACCCTTGGTCTTAAGCTAACTCACGTCACGGACGTTCCCGACGAAGGATCAATGGTTGCTTTTCTGCCTACTGGCGGCAGTGAGATCGAGCTGGTCAAGCCCACCACGACCGACTCCGGGCTGGCCCGTTACCTGGAAAAACGCGGCCCGGGCATGCATCATATCTGCCTGGAAGTCGACGACCTCGCTGAAATTATCGCCAGGCTCAAGGAAAAAGGCCTTCAACTGATCAACGAGGAGCCCCGCACCAGCTCAGATGGGCGTAAATATGCCTTCATCCACCCTAAGAGCACCCACGGCGTGCTGGTGGAGCTATACCAAATAACCGGGGATAAGGGAAAACGGAACAAGGGCTAGGGGAACTGGGGATATGGAACAGGTCGCCCAATCGAAAAAGACCTTCGCACTGCATGGTTGGATCGGCCTCGGGCTGACGGCAATCTTTTGGTCGGTCAACTGGCTGTTTAGCGGCTCACGCTCGCAGTGGGCCTTTTTCCCTCTCTGGCTGGGTTACTGTCTGACCGTGGACGCCCTGGTGTACTGGCGGCGGAATACATCGCTTTTAACCCGCGATTGGCGTAAATATGTTGGGCTTTTCATCATTTCCGCCCCATCCTGGTGGATCTTTGAAGCCATCAATTCTCGCCTGAAGAACTGGAACTACATTGGCACACAGGGTTTTACATCTCTGGAATATGGACTGCTCGCCACATTCAGTTTCTCCACCGTCATACCGGCGGTCTTCGGCACGGCCGAACTGGCTGCCAGCTTCGGCTTTATCCAACGTCTGAGGCGAGGGCCGGTCGTCCGACCTGACCGAGGCACGACGGCGTCTTTTTTTATCCTGGGGCTGGTCATGTTTGGGCTGATGATGGCCTGGCCTCGGCTCTTCTTCCCCTTCATCTGGTTGTCACTGTATTTCATCCTGGAGCCAGTCAATATATGGTTAGGGAACCGACACTTGACCCGTTGGACACAAAATGGGGACTGGCGCCCGGTGATTGAGCTGTGGATAGGTGTGCTAATCACCGCTCTCTTTTGGGAAATGTGGAATTATTATTCATACCCCAAGTGGGTCTATTCTGTGCCATGGGGTGGCTTTTGGCACATCTTTGAGATGCCGCTGCTGGGCTACTTAGGTTACCTGCCCTTCTCGCTCGAATTGTTCGCCCTTTACCACCTTGTGGTGAGGCTGCTAGGCCAAAAGAAAACCGATTATGTGCAGGTTGTTATGGACCAGCAACCTCACCAGTAGCCTCATATTCTTCCGCACTGATGAACTTGCCCCCGGTGATCTTTTGTTCGGTCAATTTTTTACGTGCATCAAACATCAGGTCCACTTCAATGGGCTGGTAGCACCGCTTCTCGCCAATCAAAGTCTTGTGGCAATAGTAAGAAGCGACCGCCTCGTTTTCACCATACTCAATACTCAATTCATTGCGCAGGTCAATCCGGGCACGGAGCTTCTCACCGCAGCGGTTGCATTGCACATAAACCCAATAAGTCCAACCCTCGGTCGGGGCAGAGGGTGCAAAAAGGTTAGATAGTTTCTTAAAGATGCTCATAGTTGGTTTCCTTTGTTGAGAATATTATAGCGGCTCTTCAGGAATTGGCGTGGTGGATCCCAGATTTCAACGGTGAATCCCGAAAACCCATTATAGCATGCCTGCAGCATTCGCCATAACCACTGGTATAATAACCAATTGCGCTCACCACGCCTGACTGCCGTGACAATTTTAGCGCAAAATAAAACAAATGTGCTATAATTCGGTCGTCCCAGTTGCCTTTTCACCAGGTTACCCTAGTACCTGATATCCTGATCGCCTGCCTATAAGCTATGACCCAAAACGTTATCCGCGTCGTCGGCGCGCGTGAACACAACCTGAAAAATATCACTGTCGAAATCCCCCGTGATAAATTAGTCGTCATCACCGGCCTCTCTGGGTCGGGCAAATCCTCCCTGGCTTTTGATACCATCTTCGCTGAGGGCCAGCGGCGCTATGTTGAGTCGCTTTCCGCGTATGCCCGTCAGTTCCTGGGTCAGATGGAGAAGCCCGATGTGGACTACATCGAGGGCCTCTCCCCAGCCGTATCCATCGACCAAAAAGGCGCCTCTCATAACCCACGTTCCACGGTCGGTACTGTTACCGAGATCTACGACTACCTGCGCTTGCTTTATGCCCGCGCCGGCATCCCACACTGCCCGGTTTGTGGGCGAGAGGTTGCACGCCAATCGGCCCAGGAAATCGTCGACGCGGTGGAAGCGCTGCCCGAAGGTTCCCGCCTGCTCATCCTGTCGCCGCTAGTGCGCGGGCGCAAGGGTACTCACCAGGCCGTGTTGGAAGAAATTCGCAAGGCTGGTTTTGTGCGTGCCCGTATTGATGGTCAGGTTCACGAGCTGGACGAAGAGATCCAGATGGACCGTTATAAAATCCATACCATTGAAGCCGTGGTAGATCGCAACATCCTCCGCCACGCGGAGGACGAAGACGATGTCAAGGCTTTCCGCTCTCGCCTGACAGATTCCATCGAGACCGCTTTGAAATTCGGTGATGGGTACCTGACGGTTCAATTGACGCCCCCTCTCCCGCAGGATAGGAGAGGGGACGAGGGTGAGGGCGAGGGGGAGCGTGACCTGCACTTCTCTGAACACCTGGCCTGCCCTGAACATGGCTCGGTGTTGCCCGAAATTGAGCCGCGGACTTTCTCATTCAACACACCTCACGGTGCCTGCCCCGAATGCCAGGGCTTGGGCGGTAAGCTTGAGATCGACCCTGAACTGCTCATCCCCGACCCCGACCTGTCGCTGACTGAGGGGGCCATCGCCATTTCCGAGTGGAGCGGTCCGCGCGAGGAAGGCGGCTACTACTGGCAAACCCTGGAAGCCGCGGCGCGTGAATTTCACATCGATCTGAATACCCCGGTGCGGGCGCTCTCCCCAGAAAAGCAGGATATCATCCTTTACGGCACAAAGGGCAGGGAAGTCACTGTCCATTACCATAATAAAGATGGGCGGCAGGCCACTTTTCGAACGGTTTATGAAGGTGTCATCCCTAACCTGACACGCCGGTACAACGAAAGCGGCTCAGAATACACGCGCGAAAAAATCTCCGAATATATGAGCGAGCGTGTCTGTCCGACCTGCGGCGGGGCACGCCTGCGCAAGGAGGCCCTCGCCGTCACCGTTGACGGCGTCAATATCGTGGAGCTGACCGAGTGGCCCGTGCAGCGCACGCTGGATTGGTCACGCCACCTGAGCGGCCCCGAAACCCCGCTCACCTCTCGCCAGCAGGCCATCGCCGAGCGGATACTTAAAGAGATCCAAGCTCGCTTGGGCTTTCTGGTTGACGTAGGGCTGGATTACCTGACCCTCAAACGCTCAGCAGCTTCCCTTTCCGGAGGGGAAGCTCAACGCATCCGCCTGGCGACACAGATTGGCTCACGCTTGATGGGTGTGCTGTACGTGTTGGACGAACCGTCTATCGGCTTACACCCGCGGGATAACGCCCGCCTGTTGCGTACCCTTAAGGGCTTGCGCGACCTGGGGAACACCGTCCTGGTGGTTGAACATGACGCCGAGACTATCCTGGAATCCGATTGGGTACTGGACCTGGGCCCCGGAGCCGGCGAACATGGAGGCTGGGTCGTTGCAGAAGGCACGGTGGATGCTATTATGGGGAATCCCAGCTCACTGACCGGCGCATATCTCTCGGGGCGGTTGAAGGTCCCCATCCCCGAACAGAGGCGCAATGGAAACGGTAAGATATTGACAATTGTAGGGGCGCGCGCCAATAACCTTAAAAACATCGACGTGCGCGTCCCCCTGGGTAAACTGGTATGTATCACCGGTGTATCAGGCTCGGGGAAATCCACCCTGATGGTGGAGATCCTGTATAAGGCGTTGGCTCGCCAGCTACATGGAGCACACACTCAGCCGGGCGACTACGACCGCATCGAGGGCCTGGAATATGTCGATAAGATCATTAGCATTGACCAGTCCCCAATTGGGCGCACCCCACGCTCAAACCCCGGCACATATACCGGCCTGTTTGATCACATCCGTAGCCTGTTTGCCGAGCTGCCCGAGAGTAAAATGCGCGGTTACAAGCCAGGACGCTTTTCATTCAACGTGCATGGCGGGCGCTGCGAGGCCTGTCAGGGTCAGGGCCAACTACGCATTGAAATGCAGTTCCTGCCAGATGTATACGTGCCTTGCGATGTTTGCCATAGGGCACGCTTCAACCGCGAGACCTTACAGGTACGCTTCAAGGACCTGAATATCGCTGAGGTGCTGGATTTAACCGTGGACGAGGGGTTGAAGCTGTTTGGTGCCTTTCCCTCGATGGTCAGCCGGCTTAAAACCTTGCAGGACGTCGGCTTGGGGTATATCCGTATCGGCCAGCCGGCTCCTACCCTATCAGGCGGCGAGGCCCAACGCGTGAAGCTGGCCCGTGAGCTATCTCGCCGCGCCACGGGGCGCACGATCTACGTATTGGACGAGCCTTCGGTGGGTCTGCACGCTGCAGACGTGCACAAGCTGATCGAAGTGCTGCAGCGCCTGGTGGATGCCGGCAACAGTGTATTGATCATCGAGCACAACCTCGATATCATCAAGGTCGCCGATTACATCATCGACCTGGGGCCGGAGGGCGGTGATCGCGGCGGCTTCATCCTGGTTGAGGGCACGCCTGAGCAGGTATGTGCCAGTGACAAATCGTATACGGGTCAGTT